>JAEDOB010000339.1 GCA_016302225.1 Oscillospiraceae bacterium
TTAGAGGAGGTTTCTTTATGGCAACAAGCACATTTGAGCGTAAAATTTGTATTCAAAGTCCTAACGCAGTCAGAAGACTTTCTCATGCTATGGATCCTAAAAATGATAAAAAGACAAATCCTGTTCCCCTTTATACAAGTGAGGAACGCAGCAGGAGTGAGGACTTATTAAAGCAATTATTATTTCCCTCAAAACGCTCATAGATTTAATGGGAGAGAGCGACGAATTGAATCGTTGGCTCTCTTCTTTTATTTGTGAGAAGGATAAAGATATAGAAGATTTTTTACATAATAAAGCCATAAAATATGAAAGATTATCTAAAGCAAGAACATATTTTGTTGTCGATGAAGAACAGCTTATACAACTGATCAAGGAAAAAGAAGAAAGCAGCTCTGTTAATTTATCCGATTTAACTATGTATGGTTATTTTTCGCTTGCATTAAAGGTTCTTTCTGTTTCGGAACAATTTGCGAATAATCAAAGGAAAAGTATTGATGGATTAAGCGCAAAAATTCACGGCGAAAGAATAAGTGATTTTCCTTGTTATCTGATCGGGCAATTGTCCCGTAACTCGGCTGTTTTAAAATCGACAATCAGCGGTGACGAAATTATTGCTCACGCTTTTTCCGCTATCAAATCTGCTATGCTTAATGTTGGCGGACGTGCTATTATGATAGAGTGCCGTAATGATAAAAAACTCATTGAATTTTATAGTAAAAATGGTTTTCGCCTGATTGATGCTATTCCTGACGGCGAAAACGTGATGATTCAAATGATAAGAGTAATGGTTGTTTAATAAGATAAAGTAAAAAATGGGTGCTCCCCCACAGCAGTGAGGGAACACCCATTTTCGTTAATATTGCAAGCTAAGAGTGACCGCTATAATTCCACTTTCCACTTTTCACTCTTCACATTTTCGGAACGTCAGACCTTCGCCTTCTCCTCGATCTCCTTAACCAGCTTTGCGGTAATATCGGAAACGGACATTGCGCCAAGCTCGTTGTTCTTGCGGTATGTCACGGAAACTGTGCCGTTTTCGACCTCCTTGTCGCCGATAACGAAGATGTAGGGCAGCTTTTCAAGAATAGCGTCACGCTTCTTTCTGCCGACGCCCTCGCTTCTGTCGTCTATCTCAACCTTTATGCCGCTTGCTTCAAGCTGCTTCTTGACCTCGTAAGCATAGTCAAGATGTCTGTCCGCAACGGGGATAATGCGCACCTGTTCGGAAACCATCCACATAGGCAGCTCGCCTGCGTATTTTTCAAGGAGATATGCAAGAGTACGCTCGTAGCAGCCGAGGCTTGTTCTGTGGATAATGTAGGGGTGCTTCTTTGCGCCGTCGGTGTCGATATATTCCATACCGAAACGCTCTGCAAGGAGCATATCTATCTGAATTGTTACAATAGTATCTTCCTTGCCGAACACATTTTTATACTGAATGTCAAGCTTAGGACCGTAGAACGCAGCTTCATCTATACCGATAGTATAATTTACGCCCAGGTCATCAAGGATAGTTTTCATGGTTGCCTGTGCTGTTTCCCACTGCTCGGCTGTGCCCTCGTACTTATTTTTGGGGTTTGCGGGATCCCACTGAGAGAAGCGGAAGGTGCAGTCCTCAAGCATTCCGACAGTTTCAAGGCAGTATTTTGCCAGCTCCAGACAGCCCTTGAATTCCTCCTCCAGCTGCTCGGGACGGAGGATAAGATGTCCCTCGGAAATGGTGAACTGACGCACTCTGATAAGTCCGTGCATCTCGCCGCTGTCCTCGTTTCTGAACAGTGTGGATGTTTCGCCCAATCTCATAGGCAGGTCACGGTAGGAACGCTGTCTGTTCAGGAACACCTGATACTGGAAGGGACAGGTCATAGGACGGAGAGCAAAGCACTCCTTTTCCTCGTCATTGGGGTCGCCCAGCACGAACATTCCGTCAAGGTAGTGATCCCAATGTCCCGAAATTTTATAAAGCTCACGCTTTGCCATATAAGGCGTTTTTGTCAGGAGATAGCCCCTCTTTTCCTCGGTATCCTCCACCCATCTCTGGAGAGTCTGGATAACTCTTGCGCCCTTTGGCAGGAGGATAG
>JAEDOB010000340.1 GCA_016302225.1 Oscillospiraceae bacterium
TCTCAGCTCGTTATCGTGTATAACTCTGTCAATAAGTTTTGCGGTAAATACGGGGTCCTTGCTGTCGGAAAGTATTCCCGCACCGCCCAAAGTCCCGCCCACTGCGCTGCTGTCATAGGCTATTATGGGCACACCGAAAAACATAGCTTCAACAAGGGGTACGCAGAAGCCCTCATGCTCGCTCATGCAGAGGAAAACATCTGCCAGCTTGTAGCAGGCGAGTATGGCGGGGAAGCTTATGTGTCCCGTAAAAATCACATCATCGAGAGAAAGTGCGTTTACATAGTTTTTCAGGGAATTTCCGTATTTTTCCATACCGCCGTCGGAGCCCACAAGTATGAGCCTTGATTTTGGTTCGATATGCTTTTTATAGTATGCAAATGCGGCAATAACGTCCTGCTGACACTTATTCGGAGCAATTCGCCCGACAAACACGATATTCACATATCCGTCGGAATAACGCTTCAGCATATCCTCATCGGGAGCTTTTTCGTAATCGGCAAAGGGTATCAGCACGGGACGGACGTCAATGGGACATTTATAGCCCATTTTCCTCAGCTCACGGGCATTATACTCGGAATCCGCAATAGCATATTCGATATAAGGGCGAATGGATTTGGTATTTTCATAGCCCAGCTTTGTTATCCTTTCGGCTGAACTGCTGTAACCTTCGAAAAAATGCGGCGGAGTGACGTTGTGGTATATCATCAGCTTATGCCCCTTTATTTCGGGGAGTATTTCACACAGCTTTGTGCCTGTGCTGTGGTGGAAAATGATAATATCCTCGTCGGTCGTGTCGGGCAGCTTTGAAACAAAATCAATGGTTTTGTCCCCGGAAAGTCTGGGGTCGATATTTTCGGCAAATATGCCCGTCTGAAAGCCCATTTCCGAGATAACACGGTGAAGTGCCCGTGCGTCGCTGCTGACGGCATCTCCGAAGGAAACGGTCGGCATTATCTGGAGTATCCTCATGACTTCTCCCTTTCAAGACGTTCAAGCCTGCGGTTTAACTCATCTATCTGCATATTGGCATTTTTAAGCTTTAGCTCCAGCAGGCAGACGGTCTTGTACAGCTCTGCATTGTTCTGAACGGGATTTTGCTCGATATACTTTTCAACCTCGGTGAACACTCTCAGTGTTTCCAGATTGCACTGATTTTGCTTTTCAATAACGGGCATTATGCGAAACTGTGTGAATTTCCGAACAAGCTTTTTGATGATAGCGGAAAGAAAATTTCCCGTTATGGGAGGGTCGGGGTCAATGCGGGAGCTTGCCTGCATACAGCGTATTCTTTCGCAGAGATAGTCATTGTCAAAGGGAAGGTCGCTCCGCCTTTCTGTTTCCTCGGGCATAAGCTTTTCGGCTTCTTCAAAGCTTATTAGTCCCGAACCGATTTGATTTTTCTCAATGTCACCGTGAATTTCCGACATTATCTTTTCAACATCTACTGACATTTAAATTACCGCCTTATTTGTTTTTACGGCTGCACGGGGGAAATCTCACTCTCCTGTGCGGCTTTGATTTTTCTCTTCTATCCTTTCAAAAAAGCTGCGATACTTTTCCGTAATAACGTCCCAATTGAAGTTATCCCTGACATATTTTCCGCCGTTTCTGCCCATTTCTGCGGAAATTTCGGGGTTATTCAGTAAATAATCGGTGCAGCCTTCAAATTCAAAATAATCCGCAAAGTAAAGCCCGCCGTTTGACTCCTTGCAAAAGTTTTTTGTGACCGCACATTTATCGTGTACCAGAACGGGGCGTCCGCAGAGCCAGCTTTCCATAATTACCAGAGAAAAGCTTTCGTTTTTCGACGGCTGACAGAGATAAACGGCAGCTCCTGCGGCGTTATACTTATCCTGCTTATCCACAAAGCCTAAGTCCATAACGTCGTTCTTGACCTTTGACGGTATCTCTATTTCGCCGCCGCCAATAAGCACAAGCTTCAGGTCGGAGGGCTTTCTGCTTTTGTATTCGGCAAAATATTTCAGCAGAGTATGGACATTTTTTCCCACGTCCTTTCTGCCCGCATAGAGAATGAACGGCTCGTTTATGCCGAA
>JAEDOB010000341.1 GCA_016302225.1 Oscillospiraceae bacterium
ATCATTTTAAACATTCCGGGACCGTCCCAGTCACAGGGACGTTCTTCAAAGCCCTTTTTCTTGTAAAATTCCACAGCTTCTTTTGTACTGATAAGCTCCAGACTTACCGCACGGTTTTTCGGGATATTGTCCCTGATAAATCCCTCCAAAGCGTTAATAAGCAGCGACCCGACACCCTTTGACTGATACTCGGGAACAACGGCAAAATCCTTCACATAAAAGGACATTCCCATATCCCCCAGAAGCCTTACCATACCGACAGGCTTTTCACCGTCATAAGCGGTAAAGGCAGCCAAGGTATGCTTTAAAGCTATTTCAGCTTGCTCCGAAGCAGGCGGTTCCCAACCCACGGAAGTGTAAAGCTTCAAAAAAAGCTCCGTGTCAAGTGTATTGATTTCAACTCTCAAACTGTTCACCCTGTTTCATATCACTATTCCCGTTGACCTTGCTTTCCAGCTCCGAACCATAGCGGAAGATGATCGAAATGATTATCAGTGCAATACCAAAGCTTATGGAAAGCTCATTGGACATAGTGTCGGGGAGCTCGGCGTTAAATGTTGCGCAGATAGCCGAGATAATACCGATAGCCACCAGCGGCAGAATAATAATGCGAATGCCAAGACTTTTTACCTCGTTGGCACCCTTGTTTGTAAAGGGCGTTCCGTCCGCAAGCTCGTGCTTCAAATAAAGCTGTGTAAATGTGAGAAGCAGACCGTCTGTCAGACAAACAACAAAATCGCAAAGCAGCTCGGCAATAGTTTTATTTCGGTCAAGCTCTGCAAACATTTTGGGAGCACTTCCTGAAATAAGCTCATAGGAGCTGTTATTTGCCATCAAAATTGCCGTGACAACCAGCAGTCCTGCGCAAACATATGCAAAAATCATTGCAATATTTGTAAGTATTTTGAAAACCTTGATGATCTTCTGAATTCTGTCAAGTGAGTTCATTTATGTTTCCTCCAATGTTTAAAGAATCAGTTTTTCTAGACGCCAGCCGCCGTTTTCGTAAACAACAGCACCATTTAAAGGATAATCCTCCTTAACGGGAACTTCCGCAGGCTCTTCGATCTGACCTGTTACGATAAATTCGCATCTGTCGGAATCTGCGGAAACTATCTCCAGCTTGTAATCGCTCCAGTCAACATAATATCCCTTTGCGCCCGCAAGATAGGTATCAACGCAAAGCATTCCGTCAATGTTCAGATACATAGGCTGTCCCTCATATGGGCTGTCATACAAAAGACGGTCTGCCTCGGTTGTGCAGAAAACGCTTCTGATGTAGCTCTCAAACTCGGCGTAGTCTGCAAATCTGTCGGTAGCTGCCTTGTAAATATGGTCACCCTCTACGGGCTCTCCCTCGGGATACAAAGAAGTAGCACCGTAAAGATTTCTCAAGCAGTAAATGTTTTCATCGAACAAACTGCGGATAACAGCTTCGTCAACCGATGCAGCCTGTCCTTCTGTTTCTGTTGCAGTTTCCTCGGTAGTTTCTGCTGCGGTTTCGGACGATGCTTCTGCTGTTGTCTGCTCCTCGGGCGGCATTTCCGTCAGCTGAGAAGCCAGCGTTTCGGGTGGCGGAATGGTAACTCCTCCGTCGTCTGCCGATGTGCAGCCGCAAAGCAGAACTGCTGCGATAGCTGCTATTGAACCGATTTTCTTAAACTCTTTCATTTCTAATCTCTCCTTTATTATGGGGATTTTTTTGAAATCTCAAATGAATAATCCCCCACAAAATCCTCCGCCTTTACGCAAATAGTGTAATCTCCCTTTTCCTTTGCATATACCGTAAACTCCGATGTCGGAACGTCATTTCCCTCGTAAATTGCAGCTTTGCCGTCAGAAAAGACAGTAATATCCAAAACACCGCTTACCCGCCCAACGCTGACAGCTATCTCACCAACCTCACCCTCAAGAGCGGTAAAGCTTCTGTGCTCCTCACCGTTTTTCCGAACGGCAGTACTTCCGTCATCCGCGGTAATGACCTCACAGTCCATAATCGGCTGCTTATCATGCTTCTCACCGCTGCTGCAGCCTGTAAGAACCACAGCGATGAA
>JAEDOB010000342.1 GCA_016302225.1 Oscillospiraceae bacterium
ATCATTGCGGAGGTGAAGAAGGCGTCCCCGTCAAAGGGGCTTATCTGCCGTGATTTTGAGCCTGCGGACATTGCCCGTGAATATGAGAAAAACGGTGCGTCCGCTATCTCCTGTCTGACGGAGGAATTTTATTTCAAGGGCAGTTCAAAATATCTCAATGAGATAAGAAAGACGGTTTCGCTGCCTATTCTTCGTAAGGATTTTATCATCTGTCCTTATCAGATATATGAAGCAAAGGTCATTGGGGCGGACGCTGTGCTGCTTATTGCGGCTGTTCACTCTACCGAGAAGCTCAAAGAATTTGCGGATATTGCCCATTCTCTGGGACTTTCCGTTCTGGCGGAAACTCATAACGAGGAGGAGCTGGAAAGCGTTCTTAATGCGGGCTGCGACATTGTGGGCGTGAACAATCGAAATCTCAAAACCTTTGAGGTTTCCCTTGAAAACACCCGCCGTCTGATGAAGCTTATTCCCGAGGATAAGGTGAAGGTTTCCGAAAGCGGCATAAAGACCGCCGAGGATATGCGCTTCGTCCGTGAATGCGGTGCTGATGCCGTGCTTATCGGGGAACGTCTGGCGGCGGACGGTGCAAAGGGCGTTGCGGCGGCTATGGCGGCACTTTTGGAGGGCAAATAAGATGTCAAAGCTTAAACTCTGCGGCATAAGGCGGGAGGAGGACGTGGAGTATCTCAACGAGTTTCCGCCCGATTATGCGGGGTTCATCTTTGCTCCCACACGGCGGTATGTTTCCCCCGAAACGGCGAAAATGCTTATTTCACGGCTTGACCCGAGGATAAAGACGGTGGGCGTTTTCGTGGATATGCCTATTTCGGAGATGAAAGCATTTGCGGATATGCTGGACGTTTTTCAGCTGCACGGCGGGGAAGATGAGGAGTACATTTCACAGCTTCGGAAAATTATCCCCGAAAAATGCGAGATATGGAAGGCTGTTCGGCTGAAAGTACCCGAGGATATTGACAGGGCAGAAAAGCTGACCGCTGACAGGCTGCTAATTGACGCATACGACCCCAAGGAGTACGGCGGCACGGGGAAATCTGCGAGAATTGACCTTATTATCAACAGGGAGATCAAAAAGCCGTTTTTTATTGCGGGGGGCATTTCTGCGGAAAATATTGCCGATGTGAACAGGCTGCTGGGCGGTCGGGCTTACGGCTTTGATGTCAGCAGCGGCATTGAAACGGACGGAGTTAAGGACAGAGAAAAAATTCAGCGTTTAACGGAAATATTCAGGAAGGAATTGATATAAATGTCTAAGGGAAGATTTGGCGAATACGGCGGACAGTATGTCCCCGAAACGGTTATGAATGCCGTTTGCGAGCTTGAAGCGGCTTACGAAAAATACAAGGACGACCCCCAGTTCAAGAGCGAGCTGGCGGCACTTTACAAGGATTATGCGGGCAGACCGTCACTGCTTTACTATGCGGAAAAGCTTACAAAGGAGCTTGGCGGTGCGAAAATTTACATTAAGCGTGAGGATCTGAACCACACGGGTTCACATAAGATAAATAACGTTCTCGGTCAGATTTTGCTTGCTAAGAAAATGGGCAAGAAGAGAATTATTGCCGAAACGGGAGCAGGTCAGCACGGCGTTGCCACCGCTACCGCCTGCGCACTTTTCGGTATGGAATGCTGCGTTTATATGGGCGCTGTGGACGCTGAAAGACAGTCCCTGAACGTTTACAGAATGGAGCTTCTGGGCGCAAAGGTGGTAAAGGTGCAGAGCGGCACAAAGACCCTGAAAGACGCTATCAACGAGGCTATGAGGGATTGGGCGTCCAACATTGAAACAACATTCTACTGCATAGGTTCGGTAATGGGACCCCACCCCTATCCGCAGATGGTAAGGGATTTTCAGAAGATAATCTCCGAGGAGATCCGTGCGCAGCTTATGGAGAAGGAAGGCAGACTTCCCGACTGCGTTTTTGCCTGCGTTGGCGGCGGCTCGAATGCTATGGGTGCGTTCTATGACTTTATTAAGGACGAGTCCGTTCGGCTTGTGGGTGCGGAAGCGGCAGGTCTTGG
>JAEDOB010000063.1 GCA_016302225.1 Oscillospiraceae bacterium
CCGATGGTCTGACGGTTATCGGTGATTCGGCGTTCATAGGCTGTACATCTCTGAAATATCTCGCCATTCCCGAGGGTGTTGAAGAGATTAATCCAAATACATTTAAGGATTGTACCTCGCTGGAAACTGTCAATCTTCCGTCTACCGTAAACAATATTGATGCAAATGCCTTTCAAAATTGTGAGGATCTTGTGAATATAAATTTCCCGCTGGCACTGACCAATATAGGAAAATCGGCATTTCAGGGCTGTTCGTCGCTGAGGGCGGCTCATTTGCCGAATAATATTACAACTATCGGAAAAGCCGCTTTCCAGGGCTGTAAATCGCTTTGTGATGTTCATCTGCCACGCCGACTTGGGGTGCTTGATGATTCCTTCCAGGGCTGTACAAATCTCAGGAGCTTAGTTGTTTCACCCGAAACAACGCAGGTTTCCGGAACGGTCAGCAATAACGGAAGAACTATGCTCATTTATCCCACATCTGCCGACATCAAGGGCTCTTACGATAAGGTGGGAGCTATGATATGCTACCTTATTTCCGACGGCAATGCGGTCATAACGGGAGTAAAGACCAATTTGAACACCATTTCGCTGCCCGATAACATTTTTGAGTATCCTATTGCAGGATTTACCGAACAATTCGATGGTATTATTGAACACACTCATTTTCCGTCTGAGGCAATGTGCAATATCTGCAACCATGTCAGACCGCCCGTTGCCAGATTTGTGGAAAGGCTTTATCGTGTTATTCTTAACAGGGATCCGGATCCCGAGGGGTATATTAACCATGTGACAAATCTCAACAGGGGCAGAAGTGCCTGCGATGTTGCTTACGATTTTATATTTGCCGATGAGTTTGTGAACGGCGGACTGTCCAATGATGAGGTGGTCAGACGGCTTTACAAGGTTTTCCTTGACAGGGACCCCGATAATGCGGGCTTTGAAAATTGGAAAAAAGTGCTGGACAGCGGCTGTTCATACGGTGCGCTTATGTATGGATTTTCGCAATCGGCTGAATTCAGCAGGATATGTGAAACCTACGGTATTAACCGAGGAAATTACAGCGTCACCGAAAACCGTGACAAGAGTCCCAGCCTTACGGCATTTGTAAATCGCTTGTACAACAAGATACTTGTCAGAAACGGCGAACCAGAGGGACTTAACTCTCATATCGGTGCATATTTGCAGGATAGGGACATCAACAAATTGGCGTACAATTTTATTTTCTCGCAGGAATTTATTGACAGAAATCTCTCCAATGAAGATTATGTTGAACTGCTGTATCAGACCTTTTTTGACAGAGCCTCCGATGCTCCCGGAAAGGCAACTTGGGTAGGCAAGCTGAATGAGGGAACCTCAAGATACGATGTTATGCTGGGCTTCACAGGTTCACCCGAGTGCGCAGCTCTGATAGCAAGCTTCGGTATCTGAGATTTGATTTGATGGGACATTTTCCGCTGTTCGGCGGGAGATGTCCTTTTTTTGCGAAAATTTCGTCGAAATGGCATTGAATTTTGCTTGACAATGATTTCGGTATGTAGTATAATAAATTATATATGCTGATTGATACTGTATCGGTCAATTATCTTTAATCGGAGGATAATATGGAGAAGTCAAATTATACGCTTACTATCGTTATACCCTGTTATAATGAAAAGAACAATATCGAAGCTATTGTTAAGAAGGTTCTGGAAGCGCCTATCGAAAATAAAGAGATCATTGTTGTTGATGACAAGAGCACCGACGGCACGGAAAAGGTGCTGGAGGAAAAGATACGTCCTCTCGTCAGCAAGATAGTTTATCACGAGGTCAACAAGGGTAAGGGCGGTGCGCTGCGTACAGGCTTTGCCCATGCGACAGGGGATTATGTTATCATTCAGGACGCAGATCTGGAATATGACCCCAATGAATATCCGAAGGTTCTTGCGCCCATTATTAATGACGGTGCAAAGGTCTGCTACGGTTCCCGATTTAAGGCGGGCGTTTCTAAGGGATACTTGGCAAACCGAATGGCTAATAAATTCCTTACAGGTCTGTCAAATCTTTTTACGCATCAGAAATTGACCGATATGGAAACCTGCTATAAATGCTTTAGGAGAGAAGTCATACAGGCGGTGGACATTAAGGAAAATCGCTTTGGATTTGAGCCTGAGATCACCGCAAAGGTCAGCAAGATGGGGATAACCATCAGCGAGGTGCCTATCTCATATTATCCGAGAACTAATGAGGAGGGCAAAAAAATCGGTTTCAAGGACGGACTCAGGGCTATCTATTGTATCTGGAAGTACAGAAACGGCTGATTTCATTGATTTGATGCAGGGGTGTGTTTATGTATAATGAAGAAATAACGGACGAACAAATTGAAGTGTTTGTCCCCGGAAGGCTTTGTCTTTTCGGTGAACACAGCGACTGGGCAGGAACAAATAAGTCATTTAATGCAAATATTGTTCCCGGAATGGCAATTGTTACGGGAACCGAGCAGGGAATTTATGCCACGGCTAAAAAGTCGGACAGATTCAGGGTTTACAGCTCGTTGGAGCAGTATCAGGGCGAACAGCTTGACTGCGAAATGAGTCCCGCAAAGCTTAGGGAAACAGCTAGGGACGGCGGCTTTTTTTCCTATGTTGCGGGTGTTGCGTCCTATATGTGCGAGTGGTACCATGTCAGCGGCGTTGAAATAAAAATCACAAAGATGGATCTGCCCATGAAGAGCGGTTTAAGCTCATCTGCGGCAATATGCGTCCTCGTGGCAAAGGTGTTCAGCAAGCTGTATCAGCTTCATTTGAATACGCTAGGAATTATGAACATAGCATATTGGGGCGAACAGCGCACGCCTTCTCGCTGCGGAAGGCTTGACCAGGCTTGTGCTTTCGGTTCAACACCTGTCATTATGACATTTGACGGAAATGAGCTGGACGCACATCAGATAACTGTCAGGGAACCGCTTTACTATGTTTTTGCAGATCTGATGGCGGGGAAGGATACTATCAAAATATTGTCCGATCTGAACAGGGCTTATCCGTTTCCGCATAATGAGATGGAAGAGCGTCTTCACGAGGCACTGGGAAAAGAAAATCATGCGATAATTAACAGGGCGTTAAAGTATATTTCCGAGGGCGACCCAAAGGCGTTGGGCGCACTTATGACCGAGGCTCAGGAGCTGTTTGATTCTAAGATAGCACCTATGTGTCCCGAGGAGCTTACTGCGCCTGTTCTTCATAAGACGCTGGCAGATGAAAATATTAAGGAGCTTGTGTTCGGCGGAAAGGGCGTTGGCTCTCAGGGCGACGGCACCATACAATTTCTGGCGAAGGATAAGGAATGTCAGGATAAGCTGCTAAAGTACCTTACCGAGGTGCTGGGAATGACATCATATCCGCTGACCATCAAACCAAAGGCGGCTGTCAGAAAGGCTGTTATTCCCGTTGCAGGCTTTGGAACAAGGCTTTATCCCGAAACAAGGGGAGTTAAGAAGGAATTCTGCCCTGTTGTGGACAGGGACGGGCTGGTTAAGCCGGGTATTCTGGTGCTGCTTGAGGAGCTGGATTCTATCGGCATTGAGGAGATCTGCATTATCCTCAACCGTGAAGAACAGAGCTATTACGAGGATTTCTTCTTTAAGCCCATAAGCGACACGCATTTCAACAAGCTGCCCAAAAAGATGCAGGCTTATGAAAAGAAAATTCAGGACATCAGCAGGAAGATAAAATTTGCATTTCAGGACGAGCAGAGGGGCTTCGGACATGCTGTTTATCAGGCGAATTCCTTTGCAAATAACGAGCCTGTTCTTCTGCTTCTGGGAGATACCATTTACAGGAGCTTTACCGATGCGCCCTGCACTAAGCAGCTGATAGATGCTTATGAGGTTTACGGTCAGACTACTGTTGCGCTGCAGAAGATACCGCTGGAGGAAGTGGGAAATTACGGCGTGTTCAGCGGCGAATGGGAGAATAAGGAAGAAACGGTCATCAGGATAAATAACATTGCAGAGAAGCCAAGTATGCAGTATGCTAAGGATTATCTGACTATTTCTTCCAGAAATGATCCCGAAAATTGTTACGGTGCATTTGGCTGTTATGTTATTACAAAAGAGGTTTTTGACCGTCTGAAAACTGCCATTGACAACAATATTGTTAATGCCAAGGGAGAGGTCGAGCTGACAGAAGCGTTGGAGTTTGTCGGCAAAAACAGCGGAATTATGGGCTTTATCCCCGAGGGAAGGTCCTTCGATCTTGGAAATCCCGAAAGTTACAGAAAAACGGTTGCTGAGTTTTAGTATTTTAACTCTGTCATTATTTAAAGAAACACTCACCTAGATACGTTACTCAGGCAACAAGAAAAGCAGAAATGTCGATTAAATCAGCTGTTCCTTAAAAATAGTGACAGAGTTGTGCTTTTATGTAAATTCGTATACGGAGGAGCTTATGCTTAAAAAAATATTCTCAAAGGAATTCATAAAGCAGTTTTTCTCTTATTTCTGCGTGGGCGGTCTTGCTGCAATTGTGGAATGGGTAATGTTTTATGTATTTTCGTCGGTGGCGGGGATAGAATATCTAATTTCGACGGGACTGGCTTTCATTTTTTCCACAACCGCAAATTGGTTTCTTGGGAGAATTATGACATTCAAGGGAAATAAAAAGTATGAGGGCAAGACCGTTAAGGAGATACTGCTTGTTTTTGCGGTCAGCGGAGTGGGACTGCTGTTCAATCTGCTGCTGATGTATCTTTTTGTAACTGTCCTTGGGTTGGACACCGATCTGCTGAAAACATTTTCAAAGATCATGTCTACGGGAATTGTTTTCATCTGGAATTTCCTTGCCAGAAAGTTTTGGGTCTATAAAAATTGAAACTGTTTATGTAAATATGATAAATGGGCATTCCTCGCTGAATTTTGAGGAATGCCCATATTATTATCTATGGCGTTAGCGTATTAATAGCACTGCAAAACAAATCTGACCTTATCAAAACGACATTCCGCCAAATCCTTCCTGTCTATGTAAAAATAAAGCTTCCCGCCGTCACCGAACATAAATCCACGTTCGTCCATATAATCGCCTGCCAGCGAGCAAAGCTGAAAAAGCTGAACATAATCATCGTCAAATTCTTCCGAAACACCGTTCTGAATACAGTTTGAATATCCGCCAAGCTTAAAATAGCCGTCACTGTATTCAAGGCTGTCATACCCGAGGACAGCGTCCCTTTCGTCTTCATAATCTTCGATATAGTCGCCGTCTTCCGAAAGCAGTGTGAAATCCTCATAATCGGGAAGGTCTTTTTTGCTGATGAAATTTATTCTGTATTCGTCAACAATGCAGTTTTCATCGACACAGCCCGCATATGCGCAGTCGGAGTCGGTTTCTTCGGGAAAATCCGTTGGACACAATTCGTTCAGATTTCCGTTATAATAGTAAACCGCAAAGCCGTTTTCATCATCGTCCGAATCCCACGGCTGATTTTCAATGTCATAGAAAAGGTAAATCATTCCGCTTTTCGGGAGAAAATCATCATTTTCATATATGGGAACCTCACTTAAATTAAGCTGCAAAAGGCAGGTCAGGGGGGTTCCGCTGCTGTTTCTGAACCATTCAAAATTATGCGGTAAATCGGGTTTCCCGCCAATCTTTGAAGAAAGCGGCGGCAGCGGCTCAGTGGCTTTTATCGGTTTAAGATAGGTAACATTTTTAAGAAATGGCAAGAGCTTCTCACTGTGCTTAGCGGTATATGGCTTTTCGTGATGTTTTCTGTTTTGCTTCGCTTCGTTGCTATTATTTCTGTCGATTTCCATTGCATCGGCGACAGTCATTCCCATCATTGACAGAAGCTTTTCGTTCATTTCCCTGCTGCGCTTTTTCTGCTCCTTTGGGGATAGGTTCAAAAGCTCATTGAAGCTGCTTACTCCCAACATTTCAAGCATATTCTGTTCTGCCTGCTGCATAAAGCCTTCGCCCAGTTGTTCATTTAATTTCTTTTCCGCTTCTTCTGCAAGCCTCATAAGCTCTTCGTTATCCATTTTGCTCATTGTCGATGCTCCTTTTCGGACTTTAGTAATAGAATTATATCAACAGAATGAAAAATTGTCAATTATTGATAACAAAAAACGGCAATTTTCATAACGAAAACTGCCGTTTTTTATGCAAATTATCTTATATAACTTTACTGAGAAAGCTTTTAAGACGCTCGTTTTGGGGATTGCCGAAAAGCTCTGCGGGAGTGTTTTCTTCAAGGATATAGCCGCCGTCCATGAAAAGTACTCGTGAAGCTATCTCCTTGGCAAATGCCATTTCGTGAGTTACGACAACCATTGTCATTCCATCGTTTGCAAGGTCGCGCATAACGTTCAGAACTTCTCCGACCATTTCGGGGTCAAGTGCAGAGGTTGGTTCGTCGAAAAGCATAACGTCGGGGGACATACACAAAGCACGTACAATGGCAATTCGCTGCTTCTGACCGCCCGAAAGCTGGTTGGGATAGGCGTTGGCACGGTTTGACAGTCCAACTCGTTCAAGGAGGGTATAAGCTGTTTTTTCGGATTCCTCCTTAGATTTCCCCAGAAGCTTCATAGGTGCGATCGTCAGGTTTTTCATTATGCTCAAATGGGGGAACAGGTTGAACTGCTGAAATACCATTCCCATTTTGCGGCGATGAAGATTGATGTCGTTGCTAGGGTCGGTAATGTCCGTTCCTTCAAAAAGTATCTGACCGCCTGTGGGATCTTCAAGAAGATTAAGGCAGCGAAGAAAGGTACTTTTTCCCGAACCCGACGGTCCGATAACAAAGACAACGTCGCCCTTGTTTATAACGGTATCTATGCCTTTGAGAACCTGCAATTCGCCGAAGCTTTTTTGAAGTCCTTTGACTTCGATAACCGGTTCACCGTTCACTGCTGCTCAGCCTCCTTTCAAGTCCCGCAACAAGCCGCTGGAGCAGCATTACCATTATCAGATAGATAAGCGCAACGGCGATAAGGGGCATAAAAGCGTCGTAGGTTCTGCTTCGGATAATGTCGCCGCCCTTGGTAAGGTCTTGAAGGGCAATATATCCGCAGATAGATGTTTCCTTGAGAAGCACGATTACTTCGTTTCCGAGAGCGGGGAGGACGTTTTTCAGTGCCTGCGGAAGAACAATGTAAATCATGGTCTGAGCATATGTAAAGCCCAGACTTCTTCCTGCTTCGGTCTGTCCCTTATCAATGGACATAATGCCGCTTCGGATAACCTCCGCAACATATGCGCCCGAGTTGATACCGAAGGCAATTATCGCAACAAGCACCTTGCTGATATTTACCGAGCCGAAAACCACAAAGTAGATTATCAGCAGCTGCAGAACGGAAGGCGTTCCTCTGATAACGGTAAGATACACCTTGCATATGAAATCGGGTATTTTCAGCTTTCCTGTTTTATCGTGTGTGGAGCGGATAACTGCGATAAGAAAGCCGAGAATTATGCCGATAAGTACGGCAAAAAAGGTAACCTCGATTGTTACGACAAAGCCGTCGGCAATATATTTCCATCGGTTTTCGCTGATGAAGTTTGTATAAAATCTGTCTGCAAGGTTTTGGAGCCACTGCGGCATTTGGCAACCTTCCTTTCGGTAAGTTATTCGGCGCTGATATATTTGTCGATGATAGCCTGAAGCTCGCCCGATTCTTTAAGCTTTGCAAGAGCAGCGTTTACGTCGTTCAGAAGCTGAGTGTTGTCCTTGGCAATAGCGATTGCATATTCCTCGGTGGTGAATTCCTCGTCGAGAATTTTCAGACCTTCGCTCTGGGAAACGAATACCTTTGCAGGCTCGTTGTCGATGATAACTGCGTCGATCTTGCCCTGAGTAAGAGCCTGTACAGCCTCGAAGCCTTTGTTGTAACGTTCGATGGAAGCTCCTTCAATGTCACTTGCATACTGGTCGCCCGTGGTTCCCAGCTGAACGCCTACCTTCTTTCCCTGCAGATCGTCGGGAGAAGCAACTGCGGAACCCTCGCTGACAATGATGACCTGAGTTGCGGTAGTGTAGGGGTCGGAGAAGTTTACGCTCTTCAAACGGTCGGGATCAACGGTCATACCTGCAACGCCGATGTCAGCCTTACCAGATGTTACTGCGGCAATGATGGAGTCGAATGCCATGTCCTCAACTACAAGCTCCTTGCCCAGCTCCTTAGCGATAGCAGTCGCAATGTCAACGTCGATTCCGACGATAGCGTCGCCCTCGTGGTACTCGTAAGGGGAGAACTCGGCATTTGTAGCCATTACAAGCTTGGTATCATCTCCGCCCGAACAGCCCGAAAGTGCTGCGAGCATGGCAGCTGCGGAAAGTCCGCAAAGGATTTTCTTTAAAAGTTTCATAACAATTTCCCTTTCCTTATTAAAAATATATTTTATTCTACTGCAAATATTTTAAATTTTCAAGTTATAGGGATAAATTTCGTGATAATTTTTGTGGATAAAAAGTATAAGTCTATTTGGATTATATCAAAACGGTCGGTATAAGTCAAGAAGATGGATATTTACAAGAATAATATGTCAAATATTAAACAAAAAGCACGCTATCTTTACGTTGTCAGTAGGTGAAATATACAAAAATCAAAAATGAAATGAAATCAGAGAATTAAAGAGAATTAAAGCAAAACAGCGAGATTTCAAGAGAATGAGGGATATATATTGAAATTTCGGCAAAATGACTATTGACTTTAATAAAAGTTTCCTGTATAATCAATAATGTTGTGTCGGACAGGTACCGTATGCGCTTGCGGCAATAGGGAAGAGGAGGTTGCGCCGAATCCCTCGGGACTTAGCTTCGATGAATATATTTTTAACGGAGGAATTGACTATGTCAACTTATATGCCTAAGGCAAATGAAATCAGCCGTAAGTGGTATGTTCTGGACGCAGAAGGCAAGTCCCTCGGTAGAGTTGCAGCTCAGGCTGCTGCTATTCTCCGCGGCAAGCACAAGCCCACATTTGCTCCTCACGCAGACTGCGGCGATCACGTAATCATCATTAACTGTGCAAAGGCTGTTCTTACTGGTAAGAAGCTGGAGCAGAAGACCTACAAGTGGCACACCGGCTGGATCGGCGGCCTCAAGGAAACCAAGTACAGCGAGCTGATGAAGAACAACCCCGAAAAGGCAATGTCTATCGCTGTAAACGGAATGCTCCCCAATAACACTATTGGCAGAGCGGCTCTCACACGTCTGAGAACTTATGCAGGTGCTGCGCACGATCACGCTGCTCAGAAGCCTGAGAATTTTGAATTTTAATTAAGGAGGCAGCAAAGATGTACGAATCAAAGCAGTCCTATTTCTACGGAACAGGAAGAAGAAAACATTCTGTTGCCAGAGTAAGAGTTTACGCAGGCAGCGGTAACATTACAATCAACGGCAGAGGCATTGATGATTACTTCGGTCTTGAAACACTGAAGCTTATCGTTAGACAGCCCCTCGCTCTTACAGATACACTTGAGAAGTTTGATATTGTCTGCACAGTTGCAGGCGGCGGCGTTACAGGTCAGGCAGGTGCTATCAGACACGGTCTTTCCAGAGCCCTCCTTCAGTACGATGCTGAGCTCCGTCCTACCCTCAAGAAGGCTGGATTCCTCACTCGTGACCCCAGAATGAAGGAAAGAAAGAAGTACGGCTTAAAGGCTGCTCGTCGTGCTCCTCAGTTCTCAAAGAGATAATTGCTGCCCTTACAAACGACGTATTTACGTTGTTTGGGACAATTTTATCATCACTTTGGTCAACTTTTGGACAACTAATAAAGACCATTTTAACCGCTA
>JAEDOB010000064.1 GCA_016302225.1 Oscillospiraceae bacterium
AGTTGAAAGGATCTCGCCGCTTGGTGACATCAGCATAAGTACATTTGCATTGTCGGAATCACGGCTGCATGACAGGTATATCCTTCCGAGATCATCGGCACCAATCACCCAAGCATGGTGGTTTGGTATGGAAAACTCAGTAACAGTCTTTCGTTCAACAAGGTCGTAAACGTGGACACCTTCTGCCATATCAGAGATCAAATACAGCTTTCCGTTTGCAGCGAAGTAATCATATCCGCCCTCAAAAACGGCGATCTCGGAATAGCTTTTGCTGCCAAAGTCATAAAATTTCAGAGAAGAACCGTCATAGAAATAAATGCCGTTTCGCTCGGGACAAGGAATCTGCAAACGATCTGAGAAGGTTTCTATCAGTTCGCTGTCCAGCTGAACAAGTTCGGTCTTGTTTGCGTTGTAGTTTATAACGTCATCATCTTGTGTGCGGACAGGAATAACTGCGGCATTGAGCGTGGGACTTTCCGCTCCGTCCCAAAAAACAGGGTTTGAGAAACGTTCATCGGTATTATTTTCCGAAGTAACAGCTACCACCGAATTCGGTTGTTCCGGTTCATCGGCAAACACAGAAAGCCCCACACTGCTTGCTGTCATAGAAGCTGCCATCAGCACGGCAATGGCTTTTTTTCTGTTCAATTAATGATCACTCCCATATCATATCTTGCATAAATTAAATATGCGCCGCAGATCATGCGGTATAATCTGCGGCGCAAAAGGGTAGAACCCGAAAGACAATCAGTTTTTGGACTTAATATATTCGTCAATAGCCTTAGCAGCGTCCTTGCCTGCGCCCATAGCGAGGATAACGGTAGCTGCACCGGTAACAGCGTCACCGCCTGCGAAAACGCCCTCTCTGGAGGTCGCACCTGTTGCTTCATCGGCAACGATACAGCCGTGACGGTTTGTGTCAAGCCCCTTTGTGGTGGACTTGATAAGGGGATTGGGAGATGTTCCGATGGACATGATCATGCAGTCAACATCAATAACAAACTCGGAATCGGGCTTTACAACAGGGCGGCGTCTGCCTGAATCATCGGGTTCGCCAAGCTCCATTTCAACGCACTTGATGCCCTTAACAAAGCCGTTTTCATCACCGAGGACTTCAACGGGATTG
The DNA here is from genome assembly GCA_016302225.1 of Oscillospiraceae bacterium. Lineage (GTDB taxonomy): Bacteria > Bacillota > Clostridia > Oscillospirales > Ruminococcaceae > UMGS1889. Next base: position 1,127 of record JAEDOB010000064.1, read on the forward strand.
GTAAGAGTCTTGAAGATTACGCCCTCTTCCTCTGCGTGCTCGATCTCCTCCTTACGTGCGGGAAGCTCCTCCATACCACGTCTGTAAACGATGTAAACCTTCTCTGCGCCAAGACGGAGAGCACTTCTTGCAGCGTCCATAGCAACGTTTCCGCCGCCTACGACTGCAACGTTTGTATTCTTCTTGATAGGTGTGTCGGAATCCGCCTTGTAAGCCTTCATCAGGTTTACACGGGTGAGGAACTCGTTTGCGGAGTAAACGCCCTTGAGGGACTCGCCGGGGATTCCCATAAATCTGGGCAGACCTGCGCCCGAGCCGATAAATACAGCTTCAAAGCCTTCGTCGAACAGCTCGTCGATAGTTTCTACCTTACCGATAACCATATTGGTTTCGATGTCAACGCCCATTGCCTTCAGGCTGTCAACTTCCTTCTGAACGATAGCCTTTGGCAGTCTGAACTCGGGGATTCCGTAAACCAGAACGCCGCCTGCAAGGTGAAGTGCTTCAAACACGGTTACCTTGTAGCCCATCTTAGCCAGATCGCCTGCACAGGTAAGACCTGCGGGGCCTGCTCCTACAACTGCTACTCTGTGTCCGTTGGAAGTGGGTACTTCGGGCGAAACGTTTACATTTGCATTGTGCCAGTCGGAAACAAATCTTTCCAGTCTGCCGATAGCGACAGGCTCGCCCTTAATGCCTCTTACGCACTTGGACTCACACTGTGTTTCCTGAGGACAAACACGTCCGCATACAGCGGGGAGGGAGCTGGACTTTGCAATTATCTGATATGCGCCCTCAAAATCCGACTCCTTTACCTTTGAGATAAATTCGGGAATGTCGATAGCAACGGGACAGCCGCCTACGCAAGGCTTGTTTTTGCAGTTAAGGCATCTGTTTGCTTCGTCAACTGCCTGCTCGGGTGTATAGCCGAGAGTAACCTCCTTGAAGTTTTTATTGCGGACATCGGGTGCCTGAGAGGGCATTTCATTCTTCTTTAGTGACATATTAGCCATTATACGATCTTCCTTTACAGTAAATTATGCGTTCTTGAACAGATTGCAGGTTTCCTCGTGACGCTGACGTTCAAAGGGCTTGTACATGGTAGAACGAGCCATAGCTTCGTCAAAGTCTACAAGATGTCCGTCAAAATCGGGGCCGTCAACACAGGCAAATTTTGTTTCGCCGCCAACGGTAAGACGGCAGCCGCCGCACATTCCCGTGCCGTCGATCATAATGGGGTTCATGGAAACAACAGTCTTTACGCCGTACTCCTTAGTGAGTGCGCAGACGAATTTCATCATTATCAGGGGACCGATAGCGATGACCTCGTCATACTGATTTCCCGCTTCGATAAGCTCCTTCAAGGCGTTGGTAACAAGACCCTTTTCGCCGTAGGAACCGTCGTCGGTCATCATCTTGAGAACGTCGCTGGAAGCCTTGAATTCGTCCTCCAGAATAACCAGATCCTTGTTTCTGAAGCCAACGATGGAATGTACCTCACAGCCCAGAGAGTGGAGCTTCTTTGCGATAGGATATGCGATAGCACAGCCAACGCCGCCGCCCACAACTGCGACCTTTTTCAGTCCGTCAACGTGAGAGGGAACACCCAGAGGACCCACGAAGTCCTGAATGAACTCGCCCTCGTTCTTATGGTTCAGCTTTTCGGTAGTTGCGCCGACTATCTGGAAGATGATGGTGACAGTGCCCTTTTCACGGTCAAAATCCGCAACGGTCAGGGGAATTCTTTCTCCGCTTTCGTCAACTCTGAGAATGATAAACTGCCCCGGCTCTGCTTTCTTTGCGACCTTGGGAGCTTCGATCTCCATCAGGGTAACAGTGGGATTAAGCTCTTTTTTTCTTACGATCTTATACATATTTTCAGTCCTTTACATATTTTTCGCAAAATGATCTTTGCGGAAGGATTACACCGAAAATTACAGCCAAAAAACTCCAACCTTAAAGCAAATCTTTGTTTAAAATGTCGAATTTTCAGTTACTATAATTTTACCATTTACAAACGGTTTTGTGTAATGTATAATTTATATATGGGTTATTCTTTTTAGGAATATTATACTATTATATAAGGTCGTGAGATAAAATGAACATTTCACATATCAAATATATTGCGGAGATAGAGAAAACAGGTTCCATCACCAAGGCGGCGGCTAACCTTTTTATGGGACAGCCTAATCTCAGCAAGGCGGTTCGCGAGCTGGAAAACGAGCTGGGGATAAAGATCTTCCGCCGCACCACCAAGGGCGTTGAGCCCACGTCGGAGGGGCGGGAGTTCATAGAGAAGGCAAAGTCCGTGCTTGCGCAGTTTTGTGAGCTGGAGGGGGCTTACAGGTCTGCGGAAACGGCTGCTAAGCGTCTGTCTGTGTCGGGGGTTTACAGCGGATATGTTTCCGAGGCTATCGGGAGATTTGCGGTTTATGCGTCGGACTGCAGCTGCGAATTTTCCGAAGCCGACCTGCACAGCACGCTGAAAAACGTTTCCGAGGGATATGCCGACATCGGTATCGTCCGATTTGCCGCCGATGAAAACGACGCTGACAGCTATCCGAGGAAGATAGACGAGCTTGGACTGACCTGTGAAGCTGTGGGGGTATTCCGTCCCTGCGTTATAATGAATGCGGAAAATCCGTCCGCACGGTCGGAAACCGTTTCAACAGACTCCCTCTGCGGCTGTACGGAGATAGTTTCACAGTCCTGGAACGGCGGGGCACAGTTGGGGATAGCTTTTAAACGTCATACGATTTCCGTGCCGGGCGGTCAGGCAATCTCGCTGCTAAAAACGGTGAAAAACGGATTTTTTGTTACAGCTCCCGTTGAGGACAGCCTGCTTGAAGGCAGCGGTCTGATATGCCGTCCTATTGCCGATCCCCGAATAAGCTTCTGTGATATGATAGTTTACCGTCGGGGACGGGAGCTGTCCGCCGAGCAGAGGGCATTTTGCGATATTTTGAAAAGAAAATGCTGAACTGTCTGCCTGTAATGGGCAGATTTTTTGAAATATGAGTAAATTCTATTGACATTTGGCAAAATATGTGGTAAGCTATACTTGCATTAGAAGGCAATTAACAGAAAATCTTTATGTTTTTCTTAGACTTTTTAAAGGATTTTCTTAGGATAGATCTTTATAATGATTATTATAATGAGTATTTTGCATAAAAAAGCCAATTGACATAATATCTGTATTATGTCACATAGTACAGTTAAAACAGGTGACAATTATTATGCAAAATGCTGATTGACAAAGCATATTATAGGTGATATAATATAAACAATTCAAACGGAATAATCCGGACTTTATAAAGGAGTAATTCATATGAAAAAGAAAAAGGCTTTAACTGCGGTTTCGGTTTTCTCGGCGGCTGTGCTGCTTGCGGGCTGCTCGGGCGGGGAACAGTCGGTTTATGTTGATGTTACGGAGCTTTCCAAGGACACCCTGCGGTCTTCCATAGCCACATCGGGACTGGTTGAGAGCAAGAACACATCTAAGGTATATTCCGCTTCCGAACTTAAAATAGAAACTGTCAATGTTGAAGTTGGAGATACCGTCAAAAAGGGCGACATTCTTGCGTCCCTTAACACCGAATCGGTCAATGAGCAGATACTGCAGCTTCAGGACGAGATAGACAGAAACGGCGTTTCTGCGGGATATACCGTTACCGAGGCGGAAGAAGCATATTCCAAAGCATTAAAGGAATATAACGACGGCGAAAACCGTGAGATCATCAATGCAAAGAACAATCTTGACAGCGCAAAGGAATCCCTGACAAAGGCACAGGAGAAGTATGACGATGCACTGAAGATCAAGAACAGCGACAAGGATTCCCAGCTGCGTTCGGCTGAATCTGCGCTGGAAACCGCTAAGATCGATCTGGAATATGCGGAGAAAAATCTGGCAGACGCAAAGTCGAATTATGAAGATCCCGACCTTTCCTCTCTGGAAATGCTTGACGAAGCGGTCAAGGCTGCAGAGAAGGTTTACGACAATGCGGTAAAGGCTGACAGATACGGTTATGAGGAAATTGACGGTGACAGTAAGGTAGATACTGCCATTTCCGTTACGGAAGCAAAGAAACAGCTTGACGAGGCAAAGAAAAAGTATGACGATGCCAAGGAAAAGCTTATGAAAACCCTTGAGGACGCTGTTTCCCTTGCGGAAAAGAATGTTACCCTTTGCCAAAAGAGCGTTAGGAATGCAGAAAACAGCATTTCCGATGTCAAGAGCGGAAATGAGGTCCAGCTTTCCGAATATGAGGACTCTGTTTCGGCGGCAAAGAAAAATCTCGAAATTGCCGAAAATACTTATAATTATACGGTAAAGAGCGTTGAAAATCAGCTGGAAACGCTGCGCATCAATGCGGAAAAGGCAAGGGTGCTTTCGGGCAACAGCGGCTACGAGTTCCGTATGGATCAGCTGAAAAAGAAGCTGGACGAGGCTCTTGTTGAAGCTCCCGCAGACGGCGTTGTTACGGCGGTTTATGCGGTAGAAGGCTCTTATGCCAACGGTCTGCTGTTCGTTATTGAGGATATGAACAAGCTGAAGGTCACCTCCGCTGTGAAGGAGTTTGACATTATAGGCATCGAGGAGGGTCAGGACGTTATCATAAAGTCGGGCGCACTGGGCGGCGACATTGAGTATGACGGCGTTGTTACAAAGGTTTCTCCCGTAACTCAGAAGGCTCCTGACGGTTCGACTGTTGAAAACGGCAGCTACGGCGTTGAGGTTTCCGTTTCCGATGAGGATACACAGCTGCTTATTGGAATGAGCGCAAAGCTGTCCATCATCACCGAGGAGAGGGAGGACGTTTTCTCCGTAAGATACGATATGCTTGCCGAGGACGAGGACGGAAATGACATCATTTATGCTGCCGAAAAGAACGGTGAAGAATATACCGTTAAGTCTATCCCCGTAACACTTGGTCTGGAAACAGAGTCAATGGTTGAAATATCGGGTGAAGGTCTTACCGACGGTATGCTTATTATCGAAAACACAAATAAGGTTTCCGACGGTATGACCGTTAAGCTCAGAGGTCAGGATAAGGAATCAAAAGCTTCCGAAAGCGAGGGCTGATAAAGTTGGAAGAAACTAAGAAGAACCCCGCAGCAGGTCAGCCCGTACGCCGTCCTGTCATTGATATGAGGGGCATATTCAAGGCGTTTTACATCGGTACGCCCAATCAGCTGGAGATACTCCACGGAATAAGCCTTGCGGTTTTCGAGGGAGAGTTTGTTTCCGTCGTGGGTGCGTCGGGTTCGGGTAAATCTACGCTGATGAACATTATCGGCGTTCTTGACAGACCGTCGGCGGGTGAGTATTACTTAGACGGCGTTGACATTTCCAAGATAGCAGACAAGGAGCTTTCGAGCATAAGAAATAAGAAAATAGGCTTCGTTTTCCAGAACTTCAATCTTATTTCCCGTACAAATGCGCTGAAAAATGTGGAGCTGCCTATGCTTTACGGCGGAATGCCCAAAAAGCAGCGTGATGAACGGGCAAAGCAGCTTCTGAAAATGGTTGAGATGGAGGACAGGACAAATCATCTTCCCAACGAGCTTTCGGGCGGTCAGAAGCAGAGAATAGCTATCGCAAGGGCAATGGCGAACGATCCGTCAATTATCCTTGCCGACGAGCCTACGGGTGCGCTGGACAGCTACACTGGACGCCTTGTTATGGACATTTTCCACAAGCTGAACAAGGAGCAGGGGAAAACCATCGTGCTTATCACCCATAACAACGAGCTTGCGGAGGAAACAGACAGAATACTCACTATGAAGGACGGAAATATCATTTCCCAGAAAATAAATCCAAAGCGCACAATGGACGATATTTACCGTATGACGGGCAGAGATCCCGCAGAGATGAAAAAGGGCGGTGAAGGAAAGTGAATCTTTGGGAAAACATAGCGTTGGCGTTTGCCAGCCTGAAAGCAAACAAAATGAGGGCTTTCCTCACAATGCTGGGAATCATCATCGGTATCAGCTCCGTTATTACCATTACCACTCTCGGCGGAATTATGGAAAAGAGCGTTACCGATACCTATGATGCGCTGGGTACGACTCTTGTACAAATTGGTCTTCATACCAAACCCGATGCCGACAGGGATTATTTTGAATTCAGTGATTTTCTTAGCTCCGAGATGATAGAGGAGTTTGAAAAGAAGTTTGAGGGCAGGGTAACAAGCGTTTCCATGTCTGACAATGCGGGAAGCGGTACTGTCAGAGTAAACAGAGAAAATCTGTCAATTGACGTAGCCGGTGTCAGCCCGGGGTCGATAAACGGCAGTATGACCGAGCTTGTCAAGGGAAGATATATCACCGACAAGGATATGGACGCATTCCGCCAGGTCTGCGTAATTTCCGAAAAACAGGCAGCAAAGCTTTACGGCGATGAAAATCCTGTCGGAAAGATATTTACATTCACATATAACGGTCTTTCCTATGATTTCACGGTGGTAGGCGTGTATAAGTCCTCAATGTCAAAGCTTATGAGCGCAATGGTGGATATGACAGGTCAGGACTGGGATACTACTATTTATATTCCCGTAACTACTGCACAGCTTATGATGTACTACGGAGATATGACCAGCGTAGGATATTTCTACTATTTCACCTTTATGGGTGCCCCGGACGAATCCGTTCCCGAGCTGGCGGCGGACGCTGTGGAGTTCTTCAACACCCGCTATTACCGTGACAATGATGCTGTTGAGGTAATGAGCTATACTGCCGAGCAGGAGCTTTCCATGTTCTCAAATATGATAGGCATCGTTTCCATGATAATCTCCATAATCGCAGGAATTTCGCTGCTTGTAGGCGGTATCGGCGTTATGAATATTATGCTGGTTTCCGTTACCGAGCGTACCCGTGAAATAGGCGTCAGAAAGGCACTTGGAGCTACCAACGGTTCCATCAGAATGCAGTTTATAACCGAGTCTATGATAATCTGTCTTATCGGCGGTGTTATCGGCATACTTCTCGGTCTGCTTCTGGGAAATATAGTGGGAATTGCCATAGGCATAACTGCTCCCGCATCGGTGGGTGCTATCGTTATTGCAGTTACATTCTCAATGGCTATCGGTGTTTTCTTCGGATATTATCCCGCAAACAAGGCGGCAAAGTACGACCCCATAGAGGCACTCAGATACGAGTAATAATCGTTCCGTCAAGGCTTTTCGGAGCTTTGGCGGGACTTTTTTTGAGAAATCTTCCAAAATTCAGAAAATATCCATATATAAGACCTGATAATGTGCTAAAATAAAATAGTCGGTATTTCGGCGAAAAATTTAGAAAGCGTCCGAACAGTGTATCTTCCCCGCCGAAGGCGGGGAAGATACACATAAAAATCATTATTTCAGTAAATTTAAATGATGAATTGTTCGCAGCTTTCTTAGAAATGGGTGAAGGCAATGGATTTTTTCAAAAATGCAGATGTTGACGTACTCGTCACGTTTGCGGTCTATCTCCTGATAATGCTGGGAATAGGCTTCTATTTTACAAATCGTTCAAAGAAAATGAGCGAGTATTTCCTGGCGGGCAGACAGCTTAACAGCTGGGTAACCGCAATGTCAGCACAGGCTTCGGATATGAGCGGCTGGCTGCTTATGGGTCTGCCCGGTGCCGCATACGCAAGCGGTATGGGCAATTACTGGATAGCTATCGGTCTTGCTGTAGGAACGCTGCTAAACTGGGTGTTCGTGGCAAAAAGGCTCAGACGCTTTACCGAGGTTGCGGGGGATTCCATCACTATCCCGCAGTATTTCCAGAACCGTTTCAAGACGGACAGCCCTGTGGTAAGAGTTGTCTGTGCGGCGGTAATTTTCGTGTTCTTCCTAGTGTACACGACTTCGGCATTCGTTTCGGGCGGAAAGCTGTTCCAGATAGTTTTCAACATTGATTCGACCAATGAAACATATGTAAAGGCGGCTGTCATAATTTCGGCGGTCATCATCATTTCCTACACATTCCTCGGCGGCTTCTACGCCGTTGCTTGGACTGACTTCATTCAGGGTATGCTGATGATAATGGCGATCGTTGCGCTGCCTATCGCTCTGGTAAATTCCATCAGCAATTTCTCTCCCGAAATGATAACCGAAACTCAGAAGATTGTCGCTGAGGGTGCATCTACCGCAGGCTATGCGTCTATGTTTGAGGGACGCAGCGCAAACGCTATTATCAGCGACCTTGCATGGGCGTTGGGCTACTTTGGTATGCCGCATATCCTCGTAAGATTTATGGCTATCAAGGACAGCAAAATGGTCAAAAAGTCGGGGATCATCGCTGTTGTATGGGTAATTATTTCCCTGACTGCTGCCGTTCTTATCGGTATTCTCGGACGTGTTTATCTGGACAGCATCGGCGTTACTCTTTCTGCGGGCGAGCAGGAGCTTATCTTTATCAAGGTCGTTAAGGATCTGTTCCCCGGCGTGCTGGCGGGCGTGTTCCTGTCGGCGGTGCTGGCCTCCATTATGAGTACGGCGGATTCTCAGCTGCTGGTTACCGCTTCGGCTGTTGCAAACGATTTTTACTCCGTTGTTCTCAACAAAAAGGCAACCGACAAGCAGCTTATGTGGGTCAGCAGAATTGCGGTTATCGTTATTTCCA
>JAEDOB010000343.1 GCA_016302225.1 Oscillospiraceae bacterium
ATGCTTGAGGAGCGTGGAGGAAAGCCTGTTATTGGCGTTGTTCCCTACATAAAATGCGATATTGAGGACGAGGACAGTCTTTCGGAAAAGCTGGATAATTACAAGAAAGGCGTCATAGACATTGCTGTAATACGCTTGCCGAGAATATCAAATTTCACAGATTTTGACGTGTTTTCGCAGTATGAGGGTGTTTCCGTGCGGTACGTTTCAAAGTGTTCCGAGCTTTCCGAGCCTGATATGATAATTATTCCGGGAACTAAAAGCACTATCTCAGATATGAAGTGGCTCCGTGAGAGCGGACTTGAAGCGGCTGTGAAGAAATGTGTATCTAAGGGCGTGCCGCTGTTCGGAATTTGCGGCGGTTATCAGATGCTTGGTGAGAGGATAATCGACAGTGCAGGCGCAGAGGGCGGCGGAGCAATAGACGGAATGGGTCTGTTAAAATGCCGTACGGATTTTTCCGCCGAAAAGACACGCCGCAGGACAGAAGGCGTATTTGTGGAGGTGGGAGGCGTATTTTCCTGCCTTACAGGTGCAAATTTTAATGGTTACGAAATACACATGGGCGAAACTTATTCCGAAGAAACGTCCATGTTATCCTGCGGCGGCGCACAAAGCGGTAATATTTACGGCTGTTATATTCACGGTATTTTTGACAGCGCAGAGGTGTCGGAGAGAATAGTGAAAACGCTGTACAGCCGCAAGGGTATTGCATACGGCGGAGGAAAAAACGACCGCAGAGCTTACAAGGAAATGCAGTATGACATTCTTGCGGACGGCGTGCGGAACAGTCTGGATATGAAGATGATATATAAGATCATTGATAAAGGATTAATTTGAAAAGGAAGAAAAAATGAAAACCGAAAGTATACTTTTTCTGATTATTTTCACAGTTTTTGCAACAGTTCTCAGTGGCTGTTCCAAAAATACGGAATCAATCGATAATTCGGAGGAAATCGGCGGTATTGCCTTCTCGGAAACAGTACCTCTGACTTATGCGGAATGCTTTTCAATAGACAGATACGATGGCGGATATTCACTTATCAAAACAATGAATGGGGAGAAATATCTGCTCGTTCCCAAAGATATGGACATACCGAATGAACTTCCGACCGACATAATTGCATTATCCTATCCTATTGAAGATGTTTATCTGGTAGCGGCTAATGCTATGGGACATTTTGTTCAACTGGGGAAAGGTGAATCAATAAAATTTTCCGGCAAAAAAGCATCGGATTGGTATATAGATTATGCTCGTGATGCTATTGAAGATGGAAAAATGCTTTATGCGGGCAAATACCGTGAACCCGATTATGAAATGCTTCTGGAAAACGACTGCAAACTATCCATTCAGTCTACAATGATCGAGCATTCTCCCGAAGTAAAAGAAAAGCTTATTGAACTGGGCATACCTGTATTCATTGATTATTCAAGCTATGAAAGTCACCCCTTGGGCAGAAGTGAATGGATAAAGCTTTACGGTGAAATGACGGGTGTTCCCGAGCTTGCCGAAAGCATTTTTAATGAACAGCTCCATGAGTTTGATAGTATTGATAAAGCGTCCACCGATAAAAGTGTTGCATTTTTCTATATAAATACAGCAGGTCAGCCTGTAACAAGAAAACCGGGTGATTATATCACAAAGATGATCGAGCTTGCAGGAGGTAAAAATGCTTTCAAAACGATCGGCAGCGAGGGCTCTTCTTCATCAATAACTATGGAAGCGGAACAATTCTATTCTCTTGCCAAAGATGCCGATATTATAATATACAACAGTACCATTGACGGAGAAATAACTACAGTGGAACAGCTTATTGCAAAAAATGAGATATTATCGGATTTTAAAGCTGTCAGGGACGGAAATGTATGGTGTACCAAACCAGCTCTATATCAGGATTCGGGAAAGCTTGGAACAGCTATTTCCGAAATGAATCTGATATTTTCCGATAATTATGAAACCGCAGAATTGGAATTCTTTTTTAAATTGGAAAGTGGTGAAAATCGGTGAGCAGAAAAAGAA
>JAEDOB010000065.1 GCA_016302225.1 Oscillospiraceae bacterium
TTGCTTGCGCCCAAGGGCTGGACCCCATGGCGCTTTATATGCCTGCGGCGCTTTTTTTTTTTTTTTTTTGCGCTGCGCGCTGCTTTTTCTTTTTTCTTTTTTTGCTCGCTCCGCTCGCTTACTCCGCCGTCAGCACAAACATATCATAAACCGCCTTAGTAGCCGTAACAAAATCCTCCTCAGCCACGCCAACAATAACATTCAGCTCGGAAGAACCCTGGTCTATCATCTTAACATTAACGTGCGCATGTGCCAAAGCGGAGAAAATACGTCCCGAAGTACCTCTCAGCTTTCTCATACCACGTCCAACAACGGCAATAAGCGCAATGTTATGCTCGATGTCGATGTGGTCGGGAGCCACCTCTTCCTGTATCATCTTGATTATCTTCTCTTCCTTGCCCTGAATAGATGCGCTGTTGACGATAATGCTCATGGTGTCGATACCCGAGGGGATATGCTCAAGGTTCACCTTGTTGTCCTCAAGAACCTCCAGAACCTTTCTTACAAAGCCCATCTCGCTGTTCATCATATCCTTTTCGATGTTAATAGCGGAGAAGCCCTTCTTGCCCGCAATGCCCGTAATGGTGTACTTGCAGGGCGTATCTCCCGCATCGGCAACGATCATTGTGCCTGCGTCCTCGGGAGCGTTTGTGTTCTTTATGTTAATGGGAATGCCCGCAGTTCTTACGGGGAAGATAGCGTCCTCGTGAAGCACGCCTGCGCCCATATATGAAAGCTCTCTCAGCTCTCTGTAAGTAATGGTGGTGATACCCTCGGGATTTTCGACTATTCTGGGGTCGCAGATAAGGAATCCCGAAACGTCCGTCCAGTTCTCGTAAATAGAAGCGTTAGCCGCCCTTGCAACGATAGAACCCGTAACGTCCGAGCCGCCTCTTGAAAATGTCTTGATGGTATCGTTGGGCATGGAGCCGTAGAAGCCGGGGATAACGGCATACTCTGTCTTAGCCAGCTTTTCGCTGAGGACTGCGGTAGTTTTTTCCAGGTCGAAAACGCCGCTTTCGTTGAAGAAGATATAGCCTGCGGGGTCGATGAACTCAAAGCCCAGGTATGCAGCCAGCAGCTTACCGTTAAGGTACTCACCTCTTGAAGCGGCATAGTCACGTCCCGCACGTCCGATAAAGCCGTTCTTTATCTGCACAAACTCCTTATCTAAGGAAACGTTCAGCCCAAGGTCCTTGATAATGGAATTGTATCTGCTTTCGATAGCGGCGAACTGTCCCTCGAAATCTCCGCCCTTCGCAGCGACTTCATAGCAGCTGTACAGCATATCGGTGATCTTGGTGTCCTCGGAAAATCTCTTGCCGGGTGCGGACGCTACCACAAAGCGTCTGTCCGGGTCAGCCTTTACGATACCCGCTACCTTCTTGAACTGATTTGCGTCAGCCAGTGAGCTTCCGCCGAATTTTACGACTTTGATCTGCTTCATATAAATAATCTCCCATTATTAAAATCAAAAATAGAGCACCTTTTCGGCACTCTATTTATTATATATCAATCGGCAAAAATAATCAATTGATATATGAAACAACATTTTTGAAATTTAAAGCCGTCCGTTTGTGAAATACGCTTGTATTCCGCTGACGGACAGTTATTCCTCCTCATAATGCGGCGGTTCGCCCTTTCTTCCCTGCAAATGGTACGCCGCTTTCAGGGCAGTTTTTACGGGGACAAGCCTTAGCGCAAATATTCCGAGATTCATCATCGCCCCGGGGATAATGGTCAGCTTGCCGTCAAACATTCTGTCAACGGCAAATCTAGCGGCATATTGGCTCTCAATGCCGTCTGTGACAAACTGCACCCCCGCACGTCTGTTAAAGTCCGTCTTAACGGGTCCGGGACAGAAAACGCCCACATAAACATCGGAATTTCTCCTTCTCAGCTCCTCGTAAATGGCATGTGTCAGGCGGACAACATAGTTCTTCGTTGCATAATAGGTTGACATAAGCGGCCCCGCCAGAAATCCCGCCGCAGACGCAACATTCAGTATATACCCGCTGTTTCTCTTGACAAAATCCCGCAGGAACAGCTTTGTCAGGATATGCACTGCCTTGATGTTCACATTTATCATATCCAGCTCGGTTTTCAGGGGGACATTCAGAAATTCGCCGAACGCACCGAAGCCCGCACAATTAACGAGAATGTCGATGTTCTTGTCCTTTAGCTTGTTGTAAAGGGCAATGCAGGCTTTTTCGTCCCCTAAATCGCAGGCAATGGCGGCGGTCATATTTTTGCCAAGCTCCCTGCGCAATTCTGCGAGATTTTCCTTGTTTCTGCCCGTCAGAACGACCTTTATCCCTCTTGACACCAGTTCACGGGAAATATCTCTGCCGATTCCCGAGGTTGCGCCTGTTACAAGTGCTATCATTTTAATTCCTCCAAAATTGTTTTATCGTGTATTTCCCCGCCTGCAGAAACATACAAAATCTACAGCGCAGGCATATAAAGTTTGATTTCGTCTATGCTTAGTGTGCGATTTGAGGTCAAGCGGTCGCCGCTTGCGGGACGTGGAACCCGTCCCCTACAAAAGTTTGTCGAATTTTCTAAAAACTCCACTTTCCACTTTTCACTTTCCACTTTTATCCGAAATGTAGATTTTCATATTCGTCTTGCCATTTTCGGGGATATTCTCGAAAAAGCCCATTTTTTCGTAGACCTTCCGCCCTGCGGGAGTTGCCAGCAGCTCGATGTAAACAAGCTCCTGACGCCTTGCCTCCTCCAGAACAGCCTCCATGACCTTTGTGGCAATGCCCCTCAGACGGTATTCCGCAGAGGTGTACACATTAAGCATCATTCCCGTTTTGCCGTTTAAAAATACGGGGTTTGCGGGCTTTTCCACTACCAAAAGGAACGCCGTCCCCACGGGCTTTCCGTCAATTTCGGCGATAAATGCGGTCATATCATTTCCCAAATGTCTGCGGAAATAGTCGGGCATCTGCGCCCGCATGGCGGCTTCTTCCTCCTTGGACAGATGGTTCAGGTTCAGGTCATGGGAAAAATAGTCCACACGGAACTGTATCAATATGTCAATATCCCTCTCGCTGTCTGCGGACGCTTTTCGTATTATCATCGGGTGCTCTCCTTATTTTTTTCTTTTTAACGCATAACCCCGTCCGAACATACGTGGGGACGGGGAAACAAAGGAAATATCCTTATCAATATTTATCATCATCATCTAAATTGATGAAATCGGGCAGATTATTCGGGTCAAACTCGATAGCTTCAAACTCTTCATCGTCATCTTCCGAAGCTGCCGCAGAATAGGGATTTTCGGACGCTTCGGGAGCGGATTCCTCGGGCTTTTCCTCCTCGGGAACGCTTTCGGGCTGCGCTTCAAAATCGCTGAGAACAATGGGAGCGTCCTCCTCGGTATTTTCGGGAATATCTGCGGGAACGGGTTCTTCAATTTCTTCGGGAACGTCCTCTTGAGCAGCGGTTTCCTCCGACGTGTCATCATCGGAAATGCCGTAATTTGAAAGGTCTATCTCGTCCTCGTCCTCCTCTTCATTGGAGAAATCGCCCTCCAGCTTGAACCTGCTTACCATTTCACGGAGCATCTCCGACTGCGATGTCATAACAGCGGCAGCGGACGCACTCTGCTCGGCAGTTGCGGAGTTGGACGCAATAACGTCGGTGATAACGGAAACGCCCTCATTTATCTTGGTAATAGTATCAGACTGATTCTGCGAAGCCTCGGCAATGGAGCTTATATCGCTGCTCATATGAGCGGAGCTTTCAACAATTTCCATAAGTGCGGAGGCGGTCGCCTTGGCAATTTCGGTACCGTTTGCCACCTTTGCCAGAGAGCCTTCGATAAGCTCGGTGGTTTGACGGGCAGCGTCGGCACTCATTGCCGCAAGACCTCTTACCTCGTCGGCAACAACCGCAAAGCCACGTCCCGCATTTCCTGCATGGGCGGCTTCAACGGCGGCATTCAGCGCAAGGATATTTGTCTGGAATGCAATATCGTCGATGACCTTGATTATCTTGGAAATTTCTGCGGAAGAAGTGCTTATCTCGTTCATGGACTGCAGCATTCTCTGCATATCATCGTTGCAGTCATTAAGCTTTACGGAAATATCGCTTACAAGCCTGTCGGTATTGGACGCAGACTGCGCATTTCTGCTTACCTTTACGCTGATGTCCGCCACCTGTCCCGACAGCTCGGAAATAGCCTCCGCCTGATTGTTTGAGCCGATACTCAGATTTTGCGCCGCAGATGCCACCTGATTTGCGCTCAGGTCGACCTGCTCGGACGCAGAAACTATCTGCCCGAAGGTTTCCCTCAGATTTCGGAGGATTTCGTTGAAGCTTGTCCTTATCTGAACGAAATCTCCCCTGAATCCGCCCTTCATCTCAAAGGCAAGGTCGCCCTCGGAAATTCTCGAAAGAGCATTGGAGATCTCGTCAATGTAAAATCTCAGGCTGTCAACCGTTTCGCCGATGGATTCCGCAAGAACGCCCACCTCGTCACGGCGGAGAATTCTCTCAACAGGTGTCTGCAGGTCGCCCTCGGAAAGGAGTTTAAGACGCTTGATGCTTCTTTCGATAGGCGAAACGATGTTGTGCATTACCACAAGTATGACGATAAATGCCACAGCAAGGATAATTGCCGCAAGAATGAGCATTACGGGAACACTGTCCCCCAGAGGACCTCTGAATTCTCCGGAGGGTGCTGTCATAATGACCGACCAGCCGTTGCCCTCAACGGGTGCATATGCCACCTGACTGCTAACGCCGTCTATCATACAGGTAACAGTGCCCGTTTCCCCGGACATAACCTTTCCGTAAACGTCCGCAAGAGGCTGATAGCTGCTGTCTGAAGCGGCAAGCTCAATTGCATTAAAGCGTGCAAGGGTCTTGCTCAGATCCTTGTCGGCAATAACAGTTCCCGTTTCATCAATAAGGTATGCTCCGCCCGTTTCGCCGAAGGTTATCTCCGAAACAACTGAGCTGAGTGTAGCATCATCGTAAATTACCACAAGAACATATGTGGTGGAGGTAGCACCCGCAGTTTCCGCCGAAAGAATGGCAAATTCGGAAGCCGAACCGTCAGCGGTCAGCTCGGGAGTTGTCATGACGGGAGTCTTTTTCTTCTTTGTAAAGGCGTATTCCTCGGTTTCAAGATAACGCTGTCCCTCTTCTTCGGTAAATTTGTCCGACTTGAGATACAGTTCATCTCCCTTGAAAAGGCCGTATCTTACAAAGCCCGTTCCCCTAAGCTCCGATTCCATAAAGGATTTTGCAGTCATTTTTGCGCCGATGGAGTTGCTTGCGATACTTTTGAGCAAGGCTCTCTGAGCGTCGGCTTTCAGGGACTCTATGCCCGTTGCGACCTCAGAGGAGGTTTCCGTTGCAAGGGGCAGAACCATTTCGTCAACGGTGCGGGTTATGGCAGAGGTCAGCGACCATATATTTGTACCCATCAATATGATTATGGTAGTAAGCAGCATTATGCTGACATACACAAAAAGCCTTGTTTTTAGGCTTTGCCGTTTTAATTTGAACACAGAAAGATTGAATTTCATAATATCCCTCCGGGAAAAATTATCCATACTTCCTTCTGACGGAATTTGTCACAAGGTATTCCATAATTTCAGTATACATTCAACCAAATTTTATTTCAATGAGAAATTATGAATTTATATGATATAAATTGAATATGATAGATTTTTACGATATTTTTTAGTGAAATTTAACATACTTCTTTTAGTGTTGAGTGTTGAAGGTTGAGTGATGAATTAATTGCAAATGCGGAATTTTAATTCAGCTTTCAACACTTAACACTCAACATTAAAATCAGCTATTGACAATCTTTTGGAAAAGGTGTATTATATATTATTATAGGATAATTATCGTTAATTGCGCCCCGAATGTCGGTTTCGGAGCTTTATCGGGTTTCCCGATAGCCGTATTTTATGCGAAATACGGAGAAAGGTTTGGTTACAGATGTACTTTGGCAGCGTTAGGTTTTTCAAGCACCTGATACTCACCGTAGTTTTCGGCTGGATAGCTGTTTCGACGTTTTTTGCGGTGTTCTTTGGTGTAAAATATAATATGGAAAAGAAAAAAGAACCGTCCGAGCCTGTTGTGTCCGTTTCGTCGGACGGAGTGCTGAATGTCCCCGACGGAACTACCGTTGAACAGGTCTATCTCGCACTGGCAGCCAAGGGCTACGGTCCCGAGGATATTTTGGAATTTCTCCGACAGACAGATGAAGATGCGGTGGACAGGTTCGTCATGGAGAATTACGGCAGCATCGCCGCAGAAACAGCGGTCATCACAGAAGCACCCGAAACAACGGTATCCGCAGAGGACGCAGAACCCTCTGAAAGCGTAACGGAAGTGCCCGTTGCCTCGGCGGAGGACAAGCCCTACACAAAGCTTTACCCCGAGCTGTATGCGGAATATCCCGAAAGCTTCGGAGAGGACACAAAAACCGTCTACCTGACCTTTGACGACGGCCCCTCGGACAATACCCTGATGATACTTTCCATTCTGCGGAAATACAACATTAAGGCTACCTTCTTTATGAGCGGCAGCACTACCGAAAAGGGCAAGGCTATTATGGAACAGGTGGCTGCGGAGGGACATGCCATAGGCGTCCACTCCTATTCCCACGATTACGAAAAAATATACGAAAGCGTTGACAGCTATCTGGACGATTTCAACAATACATACAACATCATCAAGGACGCCACGGGAGTGTCCCCGAACATTTTCCGCTTTGCAGGCGGCAGCTACAATGACTATAACCACGAGGTCTACGACGAGCTTGTTGCCGAAATGACAAGACGAGGCTTCGTTTACTACGACTGGAACGTCAGCGCACAGGACGCAGTTGTTAAGCCCACATGGACATATATCTACAATAACGTGCTTGACGGCGTAAAGGCGAACACCTCAAACCGTCAGATAATCCTTATGCACGACAGCGCAGACAAATATGTTACAGTTACCACCGTTGAGGACATTATCGTTGAGCTTATGAAGGACGGTTACAGCTTCGACAAGCTGGACAACACCGTCCCCCCTACTCAGATAGTAAAGTATTAAGCCGAAACCAAGAGGAGCAGAAAAATGAGTTTAAAGGATAATTTTAATCAGGCATTAAAGGAAATTCTAAATCAGAAGGCAGGCAGCGAGCCTCCCAAAAAGTCCGAGCTTGACCGCTATCTTGACCCTGTTTCCGACGATCGGGGAGATGCCGAAAAGCGCACTCCCTCCGCCGTTTTCGGCAGCGACAGCGAAGGTGAACCCGCTCCCTCTCCCGCAGAAAAGGAGCGTGACGAATCGGCAGCCTCCGCAGCCGAGCAGCTCCGCGATTCCAAAAATGCCTACGAAAATTTTGCAAAGGAATACAGAGAGGAAGCCAGAGCAGCCAGAAACGCAGGCTACGGTCAGACCGCAGGATACAGCGCAGCCTCCGCAGACTTCTCCGCAAGACCCGAGCGTGAAGATGCCTTCGAGCAGCGCAGAGGACAGCCTATCCCGCCGTCTTACGGTACGGGACGTTCGGATTTCTCCTCGGGCGTGCAGTTCAACGGCAGTCAGGGCGCAGTTCCTCCCACAAATATGGGCGGATATTACAACGCTCCCCCGTCCTCGGGCGGCGGAAACGGTTCGGGCGGTTCGGGCTATGAAGCGGAGGAAACTACCATCATTTCCCATAACACCATTATCGACGGAAATATCCGCTCCTTTGCGAACATAAACATCGACGGCACCGTAAAGGGCGATGTAAGAATTACGAAAAATATCGCAGTTTCGGGCAAGGTCGTGGGAGATATTGAGTGCAACAACGCCATTATGACAGGCTCTCAGATGCAGGGAAATATTTCCTCCAAGGGACAGGTGCAGATGGACAGGGACAGCATTCAGCTGGGCGATATTACCGCAAATTATCTCGACCTTAACGGAAAGATCAAGGGCAATGTTGAGGTCGGCGGCAAGGCTGAGTTCAAGACCGATGCCGTTATCCTCGGAAATATCACCGCCTCCACCATTACCGTTCTGGACGGTGCCACCATTCAGGGCTATGTAAACACCACCTTCCTCCAGGAAAACTCCTCGAATATCTTCCCCGAATCCATTTCCGTAACCGAGTAATTGTGGAAATTGCGTAAAATTCCCGAAAAATCTGTGTAAATCAACAAAATTCAAATTTTCTCTTGCATTTACAGAATTTGTATGCTAGAATATAAGTTATGGTAAACGACAATAATTTGACTTTGAGCGTAATTTGAGTTAGGTTTATATTTCTACCCGCCTTCGGCGGGTAGAAATATATATGACGTTTACGGTAGTTTGCATTGAAGGAACAAAAGCAATTCTCAGAAAGGATGACCATAATTAATGAGTGAAGACAGCATTCTCCGAGGCGGCGATCAGCCTGCAGCCCCCTCGCTGGACGATATAGATTTCAGTGATATTCCCAAAAGAACCAATTCTTCGGGGCTCAGAGCACTTCCCGAGGAGCTTGAGGAAAACAGCGAGCCCTCCGTCAGCAGCATTATGCTGGACGACCTCGGCAGCGAAGAGGAAATGACCGCCAAGCAGATAAAAAGCGACCTTTTGGGTGATGACGATTTCATGGACGACGATGACATCGCCCCCGAGATAGAGGATCTGAGCAAGGATATAAAGCCTACATATGACAAGGCAAAATCCCTTGCAGCTCAGCCCAAGCTGCAGAAAAGCGAAAAGGAGCTTCTGAAGGAGCAGCTCCAGAGGGAAATAAACAGCACCCCCACCACCGTTGACAAGAAGGAAAGCCTTCAGATGTACAACAAGCTGATGGAGGAAAAGAAGCTGAAATCCGCAAAGAAGGGCTTCGGTATGGCTGTCCTCGTAATGATACTGGGCTTTATCGATGCCGGCGTTATCTATTTCATCAGCACTATGAACCCTGATAACGACTACATTTCCATGCAGTATGCAATACTTCTTTTTGCCGTTTCCTTCCTGCTGATGATAAGAGCAAAATTCATCAGAAATCTGGAAATTCTGCTGTTTACACTGAATACCATCGTGCTTATCGGACCGGGACTTGTCAAGCAGGCAGTGGCAGTTGAGCAGCACGCCATGAACTTCAACACCACCATGGTCATGTACGGCATAGCCATTATCATAAGCGGCTTCTGCTGTTTCCAACTGATAACCAACAATTCCATCGAAGCCTATTATACTATGAATCTTTCGAATAAAAAGGTTTACGATGAAAACAAAACAAGATACAACCAAAGATAACAGCTGCCTGTCGGCTTTTATTAATGTGAAGAGTGAAGAGTGAAGTTTTTATTTTATGTTACACTAGTGACATACAGAGTGGGTTTTCCCCCGCCGAAGGCAGGGGAAAACCCACTCTTCACTTATAACAAAAAACTAATCCGTCTATTCGCAGTAGACGGATTAGTGTACATTAATAAACTATGAAGTTGAGAGCTATCGTCTATCCAACGTATTCTCTGCTTTTATTATACCATATAATTTGTTTTTGTCAAGATGTATATTACATATTTATATGATTTTGGGGCATTCTCAACACTCCACTTTCCACTCTCCACACTAAATTCAACACTCAACTTTAAACACTAAACACTAAAAACGGCGGTTCACCTCCCAAAATGAAGTGCCCCCTGTCAAGTAGACAGCTGAAAAAACAAAAGAATATTTAGAATTT
>JAEDOB010000066.1 GCA_016302225.1 Oscillospiraceae bacterium
GCCTATCGAGCTTGAAAAGACGAGATTTTTCAAATTCAAGAGGGCAATGGAGAAGCTGTTTCTGCCAAAGGAATATCTTGGAAAAACGGTGCCGACCATTGACGGACAGATAATAAAGGGGGATATTTATGGACATTGATTCGATCAAGGATATTATTGCCAAATCTATGATGGACGCTATTGAGCAGCACGGCGGTGATACTTCCATATTCAAGGACGGAAAAAGTCATTCCTCCGAGGAAATCATAAATATGCTGGACGGCGAAATGAGAAAGCTTGCCGATGCTCAGAATGACGAATTTGAGCGTGAAAAGCAGGAGCGTGCACAGGCTGCAAATGACGGGAAAAAGTATGACATTGACGAAATAATCGCAAGGATAGACAACGAGCTTCCGCCGAAGCCCATGCTCAGGCTGAATCCGAAAAGGGCGGAAAATCTCAGCGTTTTCGAGAACAAGCTGGGCGGTGTGCCCTATTTGCCCAAGGATTTTCCCTATCCTGTGGGAAAAAGCGGACAGTACGAGGGAAAGCCCCTCAGACTGCTTGCACAGCTGAATTTTGAAAAGCTGCCCCATATCCCGAATTTTCCGGTCAAGGGCATTTTGCAGTTTTTCGGCTGTGACAGCGGCGAGGATATGGTTTTCGGAATGGATTTTGATGATTATGTCACTCAGAACGGTTTCCGTGTGATCTATCATGAAAATATCCTGACGGACGAAAGCTTGCTTATTGATGCAAGTTATTTACCCGAGCCTTCGGACGAATACTGCGCATTTCCCTTTGACGGCGAATTTCTCCTTGAAGCGGAGGAGCCGTCCGAATGTGCGGCGACAATTTACGATGTTTCCTTCTGGGACAGGCTAATGAAATACTGCGGTGAAGCGGCGGGCTGTGAGTTTAATACTGTCGGTGCTATGGAAAAGGCTGGTTTCGGAAGCTTAGAATTTCTCTGGGAGAAGCGAAGCAATGAGTGCTCCTGCATAGGCGGTTATCCCTATTTTACGCAGGACGACCCCCGTTTTGCAGACGCATACAAGCGATTTGATACGCTGCTTTTGCAGATAAACAGCATCTATGACCGTGAAACCTGTGATGAAATTATGTGGGGAGATATGGGTGTGGGAAGCTTCTTTATTTCCCTTGAAAGGCTTAAAAGCGGCGATTTCTCCGAGGTAATGTTTACTTGGGATTGCTGCTAAGCTAAGGAGGAAGATCTATGATAACCAAAAAATGCCGCCAATGCGGGAAAGAGTTTACGCTGACCGACGGCGAAATAGATTTTTTCAAAGGCAAGGGGCTTGAACTTCCAAACCGCTGTGCCGATTGCAGAAAGAAAAACAAGGCGGCAAGGAACGCTCCCGCAGCTGACGTCAAAAAGCGTCCCATAGTCGCTGTTGTGGCTGCTTTGCTGATTTTGTTTGCACTGGGATTCGGATATTATATTTCTCAGATAAACGGCGCAAAGCTGTCAAATAACGATGTTTCCGAGGAAATATTTTCTAATGTTCAAACAACGGTTTCTAAAATTACCGAAGCATCTGCCGTGACCGAGGTCGAAACGACAGCCGAAGTGACTGAGGAAAGCACATCTGCCGAAGTTACCGAAACGGAAAGTCCCGCAAAGCAGTATCGTTTCAGAAATTCCGAGCTGCTTGATTCCCATTATAATAAGCATGGCATTGAAATGGGATTTGCATCGGCTGAGGAGTATGAGAAGGCAGCCGCTGCCGTTATTACTGCGCCCGGAGTCCTTCATAAGTACGAAAAAGAGGACAACGACGACGTTTATTATCTGGAAAGCACCAATGAATTTGTCATAGTGTCAACCGACGGATTTATTCGCACATATTTTAAACCGAACAGCGGAAAGGATTATTTTGACAGACAGTAGACTGCGAAAGGAATGATAAAATGAACGCAAAATTCGGCCCCGCAGGTACTGCGGAAAGCTTTAAGGAAATGGGCTACAAAAAGTCTGTACAGCTGCCCGAATATCTCGGAAAATTCGGTCTTGACTGCTTTGAATATCAGTGCGGACAGGGTGTAAGAGTGACCGAGAAGGCGGCAAGGGAAATAGGAAAGGCGTTTGCGGAAAGCGGGCTTACGCTGTCCGTCCATGCGCCCTATTTCATCTCACTGTCAAGCGTTGAGGAGGAGAAGCGGCTGAACAGCATCAGCTACATACTTCAGTCCGCAAGGGCAGCCGACCAAATGGGTGCGGACAGGATAGTTATCCACAGCGGTTCCTGCTCGAAAATGTCCCGTGAAGCGGCTCTGGAGCTTGCTAAGGACACTATGCGTCTTGCCAAAAAAGCCCTTGATGAGGAAGGTTTGTCCCACATTCACTGCTGCCCCGAAACTATGGGAAAGGTCAATCAGCTGGGCACTCTGGAAGAGGTTCTGGAGATATGCACGGTGGACGAAAGCTTCATTCCCTGCATTGATTTCGGACATCTGAACGCTCGTACATTCGGCGGCATAACCTCTGCGGCGGATTACGAAAAAATGTTGGATATGGTGGAAAACAAGCTGGGACACGACCGTTTGGTGAATTTCCATTCCCATTTCTCAAAGATAATGTTCACAAACCCCGGCGGCGAGAAAAAGCATCTCACATTTGCGGAAAATGAAGGCTTCGGCCCCGATTTTGAGCCGCTGATGGAGCTTGTTGCCAAGAAAAATCTGCACCCGACTTTTATCTGCGAATCTGCGGGAACTCAGACCGAGGACGCAAAGGCTATGCGGGACAGCTATTACGGTTTTTTAAATAAATGAACAGATGGATAAATCGACATTTTTTGCTGTATGAGTGACGTATTAAGGTGGTGTTTCCCCGCCTTCGGCGGGGAAACACCCATAAAGAAATAATCCTAAACGGAGGAAATTTTTATGAGAAAAATTCTTGTTATCAACGGTCCTAATCTCAATCTTTTGGGGGAGAGAGAGCCGGGAACCTACGGAAACGAAAGCTATGCGTCCATCTGTGCGGAAATAGGCGAGAGGGCGGCGGCGCTGGGCATGGAGTGCGAGTTTTTCCAGTCCAACCACGAGGGCGGCATTATTGACAGAATTCACGAGGCAAGGAAGGATATGTGCGGTATAATCCTCAATGCAGGTGCGTATACTCATTACAGCTATGCCATCAGGGACGCTATCGCTGCGGTTAAGATACCTGTTATTGAGGTGCATATTTCCAATATCCACAACAGGGACGAGTTCCGCTCAAAATCGGTCATTGCACCCGTTTGTGCGGGTCAGATAGCGGGCTTCGGCAAGCTTTCTTACTTCCTTGGTGTCAATGCTCTTGATGAAATGACAAAAAATCAGAAGTAATTTTTGTGCAATAAGACGGTGCAATTCCGCAACTATGTACGGAATGTGTGTAATTGTGCAATTTTATATGATTTTTATAAAAAAGGGCTTGCAAAATGCAGAAAAATATAGTAAAATAAAAATAAGGCATCGGGAGCAATGCTAAAGCATCCTGTTTCCCCGATAATTAATGAAAATTTTGGAGGTAATTTATGATAACAGCAGGCGATTTCAGAAACGGCGTAACCTTTGAAGAGGACGGCAACGTACTTCAGGTAGTTGAGTTCCAGCACGTTAAGCCCGGCAAGGGAGCTGCTTTCGTAAGAACAAAGGTAAAGAACGTTATTACAGGCTCCGTAGTTGAAAAGAGCTACAACCCTTCCGCAAAGTTCCCCTCTGCATTCGTTGAGAGAAAGGATATGCAGTATTCCTACACCGACGGAGATCTCTACTATTTCATGGATCCCGAAACCTACGAGCAGGTGCCCATCAGCAGCGCAGAGCTTCCCGACAACTTCAAGTTCGTTAAGGAAGAGATGATCTGCAAGGTTTGCTCCTACAAGGGCAAGGTTTTCACAGTAGAGCCCCCCAACTTTGTTGAGCTGGTAGTTACCGAAACAGACCCCGGCTTCAAGGGCGATACCGCTACCAATGCAACAAAGCCTGCTACTCTCGAAACAGGCGCAGAGATCAAGGTTCCCCTGTTCATCGACCAGGGCGAAACTATCAGGATCGACACAAGAACAGGCGAGTACATGGAAAGAGCGTAAGCTTTTAACATTGCTCCTGCCAACGAATATATTGATTTAAAGGAGGCTGCGGCTATGAAGCTGACTGAAAGAGTATCTTATCTGAGAGGTCTTATTGACGGTATGGAGATCAAGGACTCCAAGCAGGGTAAGGTAATTGCAATGATCGCCGATATTCTCGGTGATATGGCTGAGGATATTGAGGATATTCAGGATCAGGTCGACGAGGTAGTTGACGTTGTTGACGCTATCGATGAGGATCTCGGTGAGGTTGAGAAGGATTTCTATGACTTCGACGAGGACGACTGCTGCTGCGGCGACGATGAATGCGACTGCGACGATGATGATTATGACGACGATGACGACTTCGACTTTGACGAGGACGATGACCTTTACGAGGTAGTATGCCCCACCTGCGGCGATTCCATTATGCTCAACGAGCAGATGGTTGAGGAAGGTTCCATGAACTGCCCTAACTGCGGTGAGCTTCTCGAATTCGACCTTGAGGACGAAGAAGAGGAAGAGGATCCCGACAAGGAATAATTTAACTTAGCATATTTCAAGGCATTTGCTTTGAGATAAATAAAAAATATCTGCAAATCTGTTTCAGGGCGGGGTGAAATTCCTCACCGGCGGTAATGTGTCGCATATGCGATATTAGTCCGCGACCGAAACGGCTGATAAAGAGTCGTTTCGCTGATTTCGGTGCGATTCCGAAACCGACGGTCAAAGTCCGGATGAAAGAAACCAGAGGAGGCAACGGTATTTTCCCCGTTTTCGGGTGTTTTGCCGCTGAACTGTCTGTCCCCCGAACAAGTGCGTTCGGGGGATTTTTGTTTCAGATTTACGGATAGGAAAGAGGTATTTTTATGGCAAACACAGCAATCGGGGAGAGAGATTCCTACAAGACAAGAAAAATGGTGATAATGGCGGTTTTCTGCGCTCTGGCGTACATATCCGTGTTCGTTATCCGCATACCGGTGGTTTCGTTTCTGAGCTATGAGCCGAAGGACGTTATTATTGTTACGGGCGGATTTTTGTTCGGTCCTGCGGCGGCTGCGCTTATCTCGCTGGTGGTTTCGCTTATTGAGCTTGTTACCATCAGCGACACGGGTATTATCGGTGCGGTTATGAACGTTATTTCCACCTGTGCGTTTGTTGTTCCCGCTGCATTCATCTACAAGAAAAACCGCACAATGAAGGGTGCAGTTCTCGGACTGTTATGCGGTATTCTGCTTATGACGGTTATGATGCTTCTGTGGAATTACCTTATTACACCGCTGTATATGGGCGTTCCCAGAGAAGCGGTCGTTGGAATGCTGCCGACGGTTTTCCTGCCCTTCAATCTGCTGAAAGGCTTCATCAACGGAACACTCACTCTGCTTATCTACAAGCCCCTTGTAAATGCGCTGAGAAAGGGTTCAATGCTGCCTCCCTCCGAGAATGAAGCTGCTGTCAGCGGAAAAAGACAGCTTATCGGAATGTATGCCGCAGTTGCTTTTGTGCTTGTTACCTGCGTAATGTTCGTTCTGGTTCTCAACGGAACACTTACCTTCGGTGCTTGACAAATCTTTTATTATGTGATACAATAGCATATAGGAAATGAGGTTCTTCCTGCGGACTTTTGTCCCGAACCGCTGAAATTCAGCCGATGACTTCTGCGAAATTTACGCAGAAGCTGTCGGCTTTTTTATTGGAGGGGTATTTATGATAGCAAGCATTGGAATAATACTAATGTCGGGGCTGATACTCGGCAAAATAACGGGCAAGCTGAAGCTGCCGCCGCTTCTGGGAATGATAGCTGCGGGAATGATAATAGGTCCGTACTGCCTGAACCTTATCGACCATGTGACCTTGACCATCTCGGCGGACATACGGAAAATCGCACTGGTAATAATCCTTGCAAAGGCGGGGCTGACGCTGAATGCAGCCGACCTGAAAAGGGTGGGGCGTCCCGCTGTGCTCATGTGCTTTCTGCCCGCACTTTTTGAGATAGGCGGATTTATGCTGCTTGCACCGGGATTTCTCGGACTGTCCCTGCCCGAAGCGGCACTACTCGGTTCGGTAATTGCAGCGGTTTCGCCTGCGGTTGTCGTTCCGAGAATGACAAAG
Source organism: Oscillospiraceae bacterium (assembly GCA_016302225.1). Lineage (GTDB taxonomy): Bacteria > Bacillota > Clostridia > Oscillospirales > Ruminococcaceae > UMGS1889. The sequence goes on from JAEDOB010000066.1 coordinate 6,174, forward strand.
CTTATTGAGGACGGCTGCGGCACGGAGAAGGGTATTCCGCAGCTTATCCTTGCGGGTGCGGCGGCGGACGATGTGTTCGTTATCGCCGTGTTTTCCGCAGTTACGGGGCTTATGGGCAGCGGTGATTTTTCCGCTGCGGGAATTGCTTCTGTGCCCGTTTCCATAATTTCGGGTGCTTTGGGCGGCGTGATTTGCGGGCTGGCTTTTTCGGCATTTTTCGGGAAATTCCACTTCCGTGATTCGGAAAAGATCGTGGTATTTCTGGCAGTTTCCTTCCTGCTGACGGCTTTGGAATCGTGGCTGGACGGTATATTTGCATTTTCGGGACTGCTTGCGGTCATGGCAATGGGCGTGACCGTTCGTGTTCGGCTGCCCTTTGCGGCTTCCCGAATGGCAGCTAAATTTTCAAAGCTGTGGACGGCTGCGGAGATACTGCTTTTTGTGCTGGTGGGAGCGGCTGTAAATCTCCCGTATGCCGCAAAGGCGGGAGCGGCGGTCATTCTCATAATACCCTGTGCACTGCTGTTCAGAATGGCGGGAGTGCTCTGCTGTCTGATAAAAACGCCCCTGAGCTTTAAGGAGCGGCTGTTCTGTATGGTGGCTTATATGCCCAAGGCGACGGTTCAGGCGGCTATCGGCGGTGTCCCGCTGGCAATGGGCTTTGGCTGCGGCGAAACGGTGCTTACGGCGGCTGTCATCTCAATACTGATTACGGCTCCTTTGGGTGCGTGGGGCATTGACAGCCTGTCACAAAAGCTTCTTAAAACAAATCAAGTAAATTAACGATGTGTATTTTCGACGTTCATAATATAGTAGTACAATAAAAAAGTCGGATATTTTATGAAGATATTGTTTAAAAAGTGCGATAATTAGTTGTCATTTACTCACAAAATTATAGGTAGACGCTTTTAATAGATGGCGTTTGTGAAAATAGTGGAAAATTTACGGGTAAGAAAAACAAATTTGTTTAAAATAACCATATGGTATGATACCATAAAAAGGCAATAATACATTATATATGAACGGTGGTGTTGGTTTGAAATATTTCGGAGATGATCTGTCCCCGCTCCACAAGCAGCTTTCGCTTTGTATTCGCAAATCAGACTGCTTTAATGAGGCAAAGGAGCTTTTTCTGGATATTCACGGTAAGCTGCATCTTGCTGAGGTAAGCGGCGGCGAAAACAGTGCGGTCGACAGCCTGACAGCCGATCTCAGCGAGAAGGAGTACCATATTATGCCTACCTCGCGGGACGAAACAATTGCGTGGTCCATCTGGCATATTGCGAGAATTGAGGACCTGACTATGGGAATTCTGGCTGCAGGCGGGCGTCAGGTGTTTAACGACGAACGGAAAAGTCTGATGAAATCGCCCTTTTCCGATACGGGAAATGCTATGAGCGATGATGAGATACTGCTTTTCAGCAATAATGTTGATTTTGAAGAGCTGCTGCGTTACAGAAGCGACGTGGGAAAGCGTACCCGTGAGATTTGGGGCGAGCTGCGTCCCGAGGATATGCGCCGCAGGGTTTCCGACAGTGGACTTGAGCGCATTTTCAAGGAGGGCGGCGTAACATCGCAGGAGAATTCTGCGTGGCTGCTGGATTTCTGGGGCGGTAAGGACGTTGCGGGGCTTATGCTTATGCCCGCAACACGGCATCAGATAGTCCATCTGAACGCCTGCTTTAAGTACAAGGAATTTATGCGGACGAAAAAGCGTTATTACAGAGATTAAGGATAGCGTTGACGGTATTATTTTGCAGAAAGGGGGGACGGTTTTGAAGTCTGTCAGAAACAGGTTTGCTTTGTCAACAGCTTTGATCGTGCTGTTTACTGCGGTCGTTATCGGTGGAATAAGCGTTTTGGATAAAAAGTACACCAAAAAGGAAAGCCTTGGCACTAATCTTGGGCTGGAATGCCGTGTTAAGGCTGCGGAGCTGGATAAGCTGCTTTCGGATACACAAGCTTCCGCAGAAGCCGCTGCAAAGGCTGCCGGAGAGCTTCTGGCGGCGGGCTGTAATGCAGACGATGTCGGAAAGACCGCTGCCCTTATTGCGGAAAATACCGAGGCAACTGCGGTGTACTTTATTTCGGACAATGGCTCCTGCTTGTATTCGAGAGAGGCTGCGGCAAAGGATCTGGAGAAAAAAAGCGACATTACGCTGTCCGAATACGATAGCAAGGACGCAAAGGGGCTTGTATGGTCTGCACCACACGAAAATCCGGACATTGGTCAGACTGTTATCAGCTGCGCCTTCCCGGTGCATAACGGTGGCAAGCGTGTGGGCATTGTCGGTGCCGATGTTGATTTTCGGAGATTTTTTGAGCGTGCCGATACCGTCCTTGACAGCGGCGGATTTGTTATGCTGGCAGATTCCGACGGAAAGCTCCTTACAGAGAGCGGTCTGACCGATGACGAGGCGGAAGTCTTTGCTTCGTCGGTTTCGGTGGGCAGACAGGCGGGAGAGCTTTTTTCCTGCAATGTTTCGGGGAAAAGCTATACATTTTGTCTGGGTGAGCTTTCGGGAAATATGCGGCTGGTTTACGCCGTTCCCGCTAAGGAGATCTCGGCTAAGACTTCAAAACCGCTGGCTCTTTCGGGACATATACTGGTGGTCGTTATGCTTACTATTAGCGGTGCGGTGGCTGCTGCGGTCATTACCGACAGGCATGTTATCCGTCCGCTGAGGGAGATGAACAGCGCAGTCAGAAGGATCTCCGACGGCGAGTTTGACACGGATATTGCCTGGCGTTCAAAGGACGAGTTCGGGCTTTTTGCGGACGCCTTGCGCAAGGAAAGGGACAGTTTCCGAAAGAACAGCAGTCAGATAAACGATATTGCGTACAGAGATCCCCTGACAGGCGTCGGAAATTCTACGGCATACCGTGAAGCTGTTATGAAGCTGAATGGAAAGATAAGGAAGAGTATTCCAAAATTTACCGTTATTGTGTTTGATGTCAACAATCTGAAAAAGGTAAACGACGGCTACGGACACAATTTCGGAGATATTCTCATTACCTCCGCCAGCAAGCTTATTCGGGAAACCTTCGAGCCTAACGGCATTTATCGCATTGGCGGTGACGAATTCTGCGTTATCCTTGAGGACGATAATGCGGCGATGTACAGTGAGCTTATGAATGACTTTGCAAAGAATGTGGAGCGTTTCAATAATTCTGCGCAGGCAAGGCTGCCTGTTTCGGTGGCAAGCGGATATTCGCAGTATAATTCCGACGACGACAATTATATGAGCGTTTTCCGTCGGGCGGACAGCAATATGTACCATAATAAGGAAGAAATGAAAAAGGCTATGGGTGATGGCCTTCCCGAGAAAAGACACACGGATCTCTTTAAGCCTATTGGGTAAACGGCATTGCTTTGGCGGTGCCGTTTTTTTTGTTTTGCGGCGAGGTTGTTGAAATCGAACATTTCTTTTAAGAACCGTCCGAGTTTTAATT
>JAEDOB010000067.1 GCA_016302225.1 Oscillospiraceae bacterium
ATGTCCAGTAGGGGTTGTTTTCGAGAAGCTTAGCCTTTGTGACCTCTGTGTACTGTTCATCGTAATTTTCTCTGCGGCAGCACTCAAACCAGATCTTAACAGCGTCTGCCTTATCCGAGCCCTTTACCCACATATAGCTGTGGAGAGCGTTGGAAACATAGTATGTATCGGAATCGGGAGCCTTGGGGAAGGGAACTATCTGAATATCATATTCTTCCATAGACTTCTGAGCGTCATTGAAAGCCCATGTGCCCATGCCGTAGAATGCCAGCGTGTCGGAGGTAAATGCTTCCGAAGGATTGATCCAGCCGTTCAAAATGAGCTTGTTCTTGGTCATATCCTCAAGCATAAATTCCGCCTTTTCGAGAGCGGGGCTGTTGATGTTGTTGGTGAATGTGTTTCCGTCATACTGTACAAGAGTTTCGCCTGCGGTGAACACAAATGCGTTCGACCACCAGCCTGCGATACCGTAGCGGTTTTCGGGGTCGTTGTCAACAAATTTCTTCATTGTTGATACAAATGCGTCCCAATCCCATGCGTCACTCTCATAAAGCTCCTTGGGATCGTCGATACCCTCGGACTCAAACAGAGAAGCATTGTACATAAGCACCTGAGAATCGTAGAAACGGTAGCCGAGAGGAGCAACATAGTGCTTGCCGCCCATAACGAAATCATCGGCAACGCCCTTCATATCCTCCCACATGGGCTGGCTGAAATCTACCAGATCGTCAATAGGCTGATACTGTCCCTTGCTGACGCCGTAGGGGAATGCCATCCATTCGTACAGGAAAATATCGGGGGAATCACCGCTCATGATAAGGTTGGCAAGGTCGGTAAACTTTGTGCTTGAAGTAGTTGCAATATATTCAACCTTTGCTCCGTAGGTGTCCTCAAAAAGTGTCAGAGGAACGCTTCTTTCGGGATTGGAGTTAGTGGGATTAATGTCGGAAATTCCGAGATACTTAATGGTCTGACCGCTGATGTCAACGTCGCCCTTTTCATTCTCGTCAAGACCTTCCACCTCGATATTATCGCCTGTCCACTCGGTCTGGGACTCGGTAGTGGTAGTTTCCTCGGCAGTAGTTGCATTTGCGGAATCGCTGCCGCCGTCACCGCCGCCGCAGGCTGTAACTGCTGTTGTCATGGTAAGTGCCATTAAAAGGGCTGCCGCTTTCTTGTAGTTTTTCATTGAAACCATCTCCTTAAATATTTTTGCACGGGCTATGTGGAAACTGCCGAAAAGCTGCTGTGTAAACGTTTGCATATGTACAAACCGTTATAGTTTATCGGCTTTCCGATGATTTTCTCGGTTTTCACCGAAAAGAATTTATTTTGTGGATAATTTATATTAATTATAGCATGGTGTGTAAAGGTTTTCATCAATATATTATGAACTTTTGGTAACGATTACAGTTAATTTATGGAAAATAAAACCGTCCCTCCGAGCGTATTGCCCGAAGGGACGGCGTGTTCAAATATCAATAAGCTTATCCGATAGGTATCTCATAACCGCAGAAAATAACGGCTTGAACATCGGAATAATCCATAATTCCCGGGAATTCAAAGTAAACATCGTTCACCTTATCGGTGGTGAAGTCCATTGTCACCTTCTCCTGATTGTTGGAATAGGCGGGCTCGGTAACTGTTGCATTAGTGTATTTTGCGTCAACAATGCTTCCGTCAGACATCTTGAATTTCAGCGGAATGCTGTCACACAGGGGCTTGTCCTCCTCGGGCAGCCACATATAAGCAAGACCCTCACCTGTAACAAACATACAAGCACCGTTGGTATAGCTTGCAGCGCATCTGCCATTATCTCCTTCAACAATGCAGTCCTCCAACATTCTTATGCCTATTCCCACGGTTTTCGGGGATATGGTAATACGTGAGATCTCCATTTCAGCCACAGCACCGAACATTTCCTCTGTCGTCCAGCTGATATGAGCAGGCTCAAGCTCTATGGTTTTCGTCTGAATAGCTTCGCCTACGGTGAAATCGGCGGTATATTCGCCGCTGATGATCCTGTCATAATCAAGCTCCGTATCGCCCATGGGAACAATATCCGTCAGCGTAACGGTGAACTGCTGTCCTGCGGGGTCTTCTTCAAAATGATCTATATTTATACGCATAAACGCCTTGCCGTCCTCCCGAACATCCATAGGACTCCAGCTCCAGCCGTTCGGAACTTCTTCGCCGTCAATGGTAATATTTACGCAGTTATAGATCTGTCCCGCTATGGGTTCATCAAAGGTAAATTCAACAGTCAGCTCAACGCCTGTGCCGTAGTTGAGAACGCTGGTTATCTTTGCGCTTATGCCTTCCGCAAAGGGCTTTGAACCGTCCTCCTCGGTAATTTGAAGGGCAGTTCCCAGCAGATCAACATCGGTGCTGTCATTTCCGTAAACCTCGTAATATTCGTTTACCGAATCCCTGTTTATTCCCAAAATATCGTCAATGATCTCTCTTGCTTCGGGGGATACGGCATACGCAGTGCCGCTGACCGCAAGAAAAGCTCCCACAGAAGCCGCAGCAATGGCGGCGATTTTTGATTTTTTCATCTTTGCGTCCTTTCCGTCCGACTCAGCCGCAAGCTTTTTTTCGACGGCGTTGAACATTTTCTCTTTTTGCCTGTCATCGGGCGAAATTTCCGCCAGCGCATTTTTAAGCTTCATCAGACTCATTCCTCCAGTATTTCTTTCAGCTTTTTTCTGCCCCTGTCAAGACGGCTGCCCGCGGTGGATTTGGCGATTTTCAGCATTTTCGCTATCTCCTCGCAGGTGTAGCCCTCATAGTAGTGCAGATAAATGACGGTTCGGTATTTCTCGGGAAGACCCCGCAGCAGCATAAGCGTTTCGTCGACCTCAATATTTCCCGTAAGCATATCATCACTGAGCGGCTCAAAGCGGTATCTCGGACTTTTCAGCCTGTCACGGCAGATATTTTTCGCCGCAACTATTAGCCACGCCTTTTCATGCTCGGCACTTTCAAAAACCGTCCCCGACCTCATAAGCCGCACAAAGGTATCGGAAACGGCGTCCTCGGTGTCCGCCTTGTTTTTCAGATAGATGCTGCATACACGATAGACCGTTTCAACGTTCCTGTCGTATATCTCGGCAAGCTGTTGCTGCTGCATTTTTTAGCCCCCTTTTTTGCCCGTCAATTATAATACGATCCGGCGGGAAAAATGAACGCATTGATTTCAATTTTTTTTAAAATAAATAAGCTGCCCAATTTAGGACAGCTGTTTCGGACATATGGGACAATCTAATCATCTTTGAGAAAATCCAAATGACGGTGGTATCTTTTAGGTATATTTATGCCGACCATTACATTTATTTCAGCAAGGAAATCACTTATCCCGGAAAATCCGTCCTTGTAGAATTCGGCTATTCTGCGGCGTTTGTCGGTGATATTTTTGTAATCCGGCGGGCAGATAAATGTCCAATCGGCTTCTTCGGTACTGAATACTATTCGGAAATATTTGTCAATGTCCCTGTCGCTGTAACCCGCCTTCATCAGCAGGATATGATGCTCCATAGCTTCGTCAATATCCGACATAATGGCGGTTTTCCCGTCAAAGGAGATAAGTGCAAGAAGCGGCTCACCTTCGGAAATGGTCTTGTCCACGGCGTCTGAGTTCGGGTATTTTATTATATTCACGGCGTTTCCTCCTTCATTGTCCCAATATTTCACCTGTTGTCAAATATTATAGCATTGCTGCGGCTGAAATGCAATAGCTTTTGAAAAAGAAAACGCCTATTCTACGTTGTTTGCGTAAAACAGGCGTCTGGCGGAGACGGTGGGATTCGAACCCACGTGCCGTTGCCGGCAACTTGATTTCGAGTCAAGCTCGTTACGACCACTTCGATACATCTCCGTATGATCTTAACGGTAAATATTATACCACAAAAAATTCCGTTTGTCAAATGAAAGTTTTGATATTTGAGAATGTTTAAGGATTGTTCACATCTTCCTGAAAAACATATTTCGTCAATGGATAAAAACATTTATAAAAATATTGCAATTTATGAAATAATGTGCTACAATATAATTATCATCTATTTTGGAAGTGATCTTATGCACAAAAATCGGAGATTTTCAAAGACCAAAAGCCTTACCGCAAGGCTCATTGCATTTTTAGCCGCCGTGACCGTTTCTGCGGGCGCACTCTGCGGCTGTTCGGGAGATACTCCGTCTGCGGAAGCTGCCGACAAGCCCGAAACCTCGGCAGCCGACACCACCGCAGCCGAAACGGAAGAGGAAACCGTCACAACAACTCTCCCCGACGTTTTCGGCGAGGACTACGACCCCTTTGCCGAAGACTACGACCCATACGGAAACGGCAGCAAAAAGCCGTCTGCCAAGCCCGCAGGCACAATTTCCACGGACAGCGAGGAAACGGAGGAATCCGAAACCGTGACGGAAAAATCTGCCGAAACCGAAAAGCCTCAGACCACCGCAGCCGAAAAGCCGCAGGAAACACAGGCGGCAACTCAAAAGCCCGCCGAAACCACTGCCGCAGCGACAACGGAAAAACCCGCTCAGCAGACCTCAAGTGAAGACGTTTATCTGGAGATAAACAATTCAAACGGCTGGGAAAACGGTTCGGACAAGTTTTCGCAGATAGACCTGAATGTTGTAAACCACAGCGACAAGACCATCAGCAATTGGAAGGCGGTCATTTCCGTGGCAAACGGAGCGCAGATAGAGCAGAATTGGAACTGCGAGCTGTCCATTTCAGGCGGAAAGCTGACTGCCACACCCGTTGAGCACAACCGAAACATTGAACCGGGACAGAGCGGCACTTGCGGATTTATCCTGAAAAATGCGGGAACTCCCGATGCGTCCAAGTCCTCGGTGACTTATACTGCGGGAGCATCTCAGCAGAACTGGAGCAGCGGTTCAAACGGCGGTAATTCGGGAAATAATCAGGGTGTAGGCAGCAACAGCACGCCTATTGTTGCCGCAAAGGACGTTCCCAAGCCCACCACCGATGACTGGCTGTATGTCAAGGGCAACAAGATAGTTGACAGCAGCGGAAAGGAAGTCTGGCTGACAGGCTGCAACTGGTTCGGCTATAACACAGGCACCAACACCTTTGACGGACTTTGGGCGTGCGACCTGAACACATCTCTTGCGTCCATTGCCGACCACGGCTTCAATCTGCTGAGAGTGCCCATTTCCACCGAGCTTATCAAGCAGTGGTCAAACGGCGAATATCCCACGGCGAATTTCAATCAGGCGACAAACTCCTATCTTGTGGGAATGAACAGCCTTGAAATTTTCGACTATGTTATCGGTCAGTGTCGTGCAAACGGTATCAAGATAATGATAGACATTCACTGCGCAAAGACCGATTCTATGGGACATATGAAGAATATGTGGTACGAGGGCAGCATTACCGAGGACGACTACATAAAAACTCTGGGCTGGATCGCAAAGCGTTACGCAAATGACGATACCATCATCGCCTATGACCTTGAAAACGAACCTCACGGCAAGCCCTATGAGTCGGAAAAGGCTATCTGGAACGGCAGCAAGTCGTCCAATAACTGGAAATATATTGCAGAAAAAGCCGCAAATTCCGTACTTTCAAACAATCCCAACGTGCTTGTTATGGTAGAGGGAATTGAGATATATCCCAAGGACATCAAGTCAAACGGAAACTTTACCTCCACCAATGACGGTGACTACTATTTCAACTGGTGGGGCGGAAATCTTCGGGGCGTTAAGGATCATCCCGTTGATTTGGGCAAATATCAGAACAAGCTGGTCTACTCGCCCCACGATTACGGTCCGTCGGTTTACAAGCAGCCCTGGTTCAAGGACGGCTACAATTTCGACAGCCTTTACAAGGACTGCTGGTATGACAACTGGTTCTACATTCAGAAGGAGGGCATTGCCCCGCTGCTTATCGGTGAATGGGGCGGCTTTATGACCGAGCCTAATCTCACCTGGATGACGCATTTACGCCGTCTTATCAAGGAAAACCGCATCAACCACACCTTCTGGTGCTTTAACGCCAACTCGGGTGACACGGGCGGACTTGTCAAGGACGATTTTGTTACCTGGGACACTGAAAAGTACAATTTCGTCAAGGAGGTTCTCTGGCAGCAGGACGGCAAATTTGTCGGACTTGACCATCAGATACCTCTGGGCAAAAACGGTATTACTCTTTCCGATGCAAACTGACCTTTTTATTGTACACTATCCCTCCCTGCACCCCGCAGGGAGGGATTTTTTTGCATAGAAAATCCCCCGTTTCCGAAATTGTCCGAAAACGGGGGAATTCTTATTCATCAAAGGTATAGAAGCTGATCATAACGTCCCTGTCGTTGAATTTTGCTCTGTACTGAAAATCGCTGCCTGCCTGTGTAAGGACGGGTGTCCTTGTAAGGATAACGGTTTTCAGTCGGTCGGGATAGTTAGCGTCGTAAACCTCAAGGGTGAATCTGTTGGGGTCGTCTATCTCACGGAGAAGTCTGACGGCGTTTACAACAGTATTGTCAATTGTCATAACAACGGGTTCGCCTGTTTTCATCAGATAGCTGAGCATTTCAAAGGCTGCGCTGCCGTCTGTGCTGAGATTGTAGACCTTGCAATCGTCCCTGAGATGGAGATTGTGGAGGTAGATGAAGGCATTCAGAAGCTCCAGGTCATCTCCCGTATAAACGGAATTATCCAGAACTGCGCACTGGAAAACATCGAAATCTCTGATAGTCTGGAAGGTAATGTATCTCAGGAATTTATCGGTATTGGACTGCTCAAGCTCATGAACGGAGCTGTCAAACTTAACGCTGACCGTACCGAAGCCGTTTTCCTGAACGAACTTACTTGCCTCGTCGGAGAACAGCAGGACATTGTCCTTGATGTTCTTGAAATCCCACTTGTTTTCAAGGGAGAGATACTCGTTATATTTATCCAGCATTTGGATATGGAAGTTTCTGAGGTCCGCCTTTCCGTCGGTGAAAAGCGGGAAATTGCGAAGGTCATAGCCCTTGACCGTCTTTCCGTCAACGGTATAATCGGAGGCGGTAAGCTCCAGATTTCCCGTATAATAGCGGCTCATAAACTCGGCAACTCCGAAGCCTGTGCCGTCCGTGTCGTAGGAGGTACGGAAATCCTTGTATGCAAGAGCGTCCTTCTTTGCGCTGAAGCCTGTGTCTGCTATCATAAACATATCGGACACGGAAATTTCTTCGCCCTCCTGCGGTTCGTAATCCTGATTTCCCGTCTGAACAATGCCGTAGTCGAGGAAGGAGGAGATCTTTGCGACCGTTGCCTGAAGTGCATCGGCGTTTGATACCTGGAAATACATACCGTTTGTGGACTCGGCAATATTTGTCAGGTAATCGGAATCTACATATTTACCCAGACCGATAACGAAAACCGACACATTTTCCGCATTCAATGAGTCGATAGCGGCTTTTTCGGCTGTGGGATTGATAGTAGTTGGCATACCGTCTGTCAGCAGGAGGATATAATTCCTGTCGGCGGGGGCGGTATCCTTAAAGACATTCACAGCCCTTGAAAGGGAAGCGGCAATTTCCGTGCCGTTGAAGCTTTCTCTTGTATTTTTGATGCTTTCGAGCTTTGCGGTCACGGCAGCCTTGTCCGAAGTAAGATCGGAAAGCTGGGTATAGGTGGCGGTAAACTTGGCAAGCCCGTAGTTTACGTCGCCTTCAATGGTTTCCATCAGCGAGTTGGCAAGGTCAAGACGTTTGAAATCTATGTCGTTTTCCTCGGAGCCTGCGCACATTGCCTCGGGATACATTGAGCCTGAATTGTCTATGAGGAAGAAGATGTTTGTGTCATACTCCTCGGCGGTCACAACGCCTGTATCTCCCAGAGCGAAAATGCCGCTTTCGGTGACTTTGGTGGAAACGGTTTTCTTTTCTGTGTCAATAATACTGTTGAGCATATCAAATCTGCCGTCGGTGGAATTGTACCAAAAAACGGACAGACTGTTGGGGTCGCCGCTCCACTTGTTCAGCTCCTCGTCGGTATATGTAAAGGTAAGCGTGCCTTCGTCAATATCCGGTGCATAGAACTGGTAAACGCTGCCCAGCATACCGGGAGTTCCCGCCATACTGTTGTTTTTATATTCCTCAATGTAGCATTTGTAAATGTTTGGGGTACCCTTAACCTCTGCTTTTACACCCTTTGAACCGACGGTGGCTGTCATAGAAAGCTTGTCGTCCTCATCGGTGCTGTTGGTTTTGGGATTGTTGGGATCAAGGGACGCTTTGACCTCAATGCCGTCGGTCACGCCGTCACCGTCGCTGTCTGCTTTCAGCGGGTCGGTTTTGGTGACATTCAGCTCATAAGCATCGGACAGTCCGTCGCTGTCGCTGTCGCACAAAAAGTCGGACAGTCCGAGATTTTCCCTTTGTGACAGTGAGATACCGTCTATCTCGGTGATATTGCTGCTCAGGCTGTTGCCCTTCATGGTCAGAAGGCGGCTTTCCAGCATTTGTATCTCGTCATCAGCCAGAGATTTTGAGTAGAGCAATGAGAACATATAGATGGCGACCATTGCCACTATGCCCACGATACCCGACTTTATGACCTTCTGAGTGTACATAGGATCCCTTTCGGGACGGTGCTTTGCAGGCTTGGACGCAGCTGCGGAAGCCGATGCCGAGGAAGGCTTTGTTCCCGATGAACCGCTGCTTCCCGCAGAAGCTCCGCTTGTTCCTACGGGCTTAGGTGCTGTGCTCTTCGCCGATGAAGAAGAATTGGGCTTCTTCGGGGGGGCGGAGGCTGCAAAGCCCATTCTTTCCGCAAATTCTCTGTCCTTCTGGGCAAAGATATCCGAGATGCTTTCCTTAGGCTCCTCTTTCTTTTCGGGCTCCTTGGGAGGCTCGGGCTGGGGGACGGGTTCCTGCTTTGGCTCGGGCTTTGGAGCGGGAGAGGGTTCGGGCTTTGGAGCGGGTTCCTGCTTTGACTCGGGCTTTGGAGCAGGCGTCGGTTCCGTCTTTGGAGCGGGTGACGGCTTCGGTTCGGGAGCAGTCATCGGCTCTTTTACAGCGTTTTCCTGTATATCCGCAGGCGTTTCCTTTATATCAGGGGTGCTGACGGTTTTAGCGTTCTCCGCCGATTTGACGAATTCGAGAAGCTCGTCATTTCCGCTGCCTGGGTTATTCGAGCGTTGGCTGCTTGGTTTCTTCTTTTTTGACATTATATCATCACCATTGATTCAATTATTACTGCTTCATACATCTTAACAGACACATAAATACCCAAATTAAGTATAACAAATTTTTCCGCAGATTGCAATTAAACTTACATATACTTTTTCTGACTTTTTTATTACTGTTTGAGAATAATCTGCCGAAAAAGTTGAAAAATTCACAGTTTTCGGATATACTATAATGAGGAAAGTGTTGATTTATGTGTGTTCCCCCGCCGATTGCTGGGGAACACACACCCATATATGTTACTAAGACAGCCAAAAAGTTTTTTCAATCAAATCAGCAGTTTCCAAAGAAAATAACAGCTAACGGAGAGATAGTATGATATATAAATACGAAACACATCTTCACACCTTTGAAGCCTCTGCCTGTGCG
>JAEDOB010000068.1 GCA_016302225.1 Oscillospiraceae bacterium
GTTGTCAGGCTGTTCTTGAATACCTGCTCAAAGCCCAGGAACTTGATAACGGAAGCACATACAGAGGGGTGAAGTCTAAGACCGCCCTTGTAAGGACCGATAGCAGAGTTGAACTGTACACGGTAGCCTCTGTTTACCTGTACCTTGCCGCTGTCGTCTACCCAAGAAACTCTGAACTGGATAAATCTTTCGGGTTCAACCATTCTCTCAACGATGCCGTTCTTCTCGATGGAAGGATCTCTTGCAACTACGGGTTCCAGAGATGTCAGAACCTCGCCTACAGCCTGAAGGAACTCAGGCTCGTTAGAATTCATTCTCTGAACCTTGTCGTATACCTTCTGCAGATACTCACTTTTGAACTTAAACTCCATTGTTTAAAGCCCCCTGTAAAATTTTAAAATTTCTGTGAAACCATTCCTTTGAACGGTTTTCAACACGATATTATCATTATACACCATAACTTTCAATTTTGCAAGTGTTTTTTAGAAAAATTGCAGAATTTTTTTCATTTTCACTAAAAAGTGCAATTTTTGGCGGGTTCAAATGATGATTATGAAAAATCTGACAGCGGTTGGACCGATTTTGACTGCTGTCTGTGGGATAGAAATGAAAACACATTATAATAGTATAAAAGCCGCAGAGACTTTTTCCCTGCGGCTCTTCATGCCTGAAATTATGCGGCAGCCGTTGCAGCCCTTCCGTTTTCCAAAGCCTTATTTCTGAAATAAAGCACAATATCCGCAGAAACCACCAGCAGATTGAGAAGATAGAAGATGAGGACGTAGTTGATGTTCCCCGACATTATCTTCCCCGCAATGCCGAAAACATATCCCGCAACGATTATCATCAGGAATGTAAGGCTTTTGCCTGCGGTGGAACGGGACTTGTAAGACTTGTAAACATTAATGGGCCAAGAGCAGCCAAAGCAGATAAGCATAAGTACCTCAAACATTTTTCATTTCTCCTTTTTGGGTTTGGTTTCTTTCCTTCTGTTTTATATTATAGCACAGTTTTTCATATTTTCAAATATATAATTATTATCAAACTCATAATGTTGACAATATGGATATAGCCAAAGAATGGGAATATAATTAATGTTCGTGAAAAATTCATAAATATTTGCCGAAATATCTTGAAATCTTGTGCGAAATATGTTAAAATAATCATTAGAAAATTTTCACAGCAAAGGTTTAATTTTTATAAATAAATAGGTGCGTAAATGTACTGTATGGGGGAGATATAATGGATAAAGTTTCCAAGATAAAAAACAGAGTGAAAAATATCAAGCTTATCATTTTGAGCTGCGTTTTGATCTTGATTATTTCGCTTATTTCGACAATAAACAGGAGCGGGCTTGAGGCAATTCACGTCGGCGGCATTATGATGCCCGTATCGCCGCTATCGGGCGTAATTACCGTATTTATGCTGCTGGTCAGCCTTCAAATGCTGAATACCGACAATAAGAAGGGCTTTGCCATAGCTATTATTCTTAATGCGATACAGCTTGTGACCGTTTCCATAGCCTTCTTTTTCAAGGGGAATATGCAGTCTATTGCGGGCGTTGCGACCATGTGCGGCGGTCTGGGCTTGCTGTATATGCAGCATCGTTACCTTAATAAAATGGCGCAGGACGAGGAGCGGCTGCGCAAGCTGTCGGTTACCGACCCGCTGACGGGGCTTAACAACCGCCGCAGCATTATGGAGTATGTCAATGCCAGAATAGCGGATAATGTACCGTTCAGCGTCATATTTATCGATCTGGACAATTTTAAGTATATCAACGACACTATGGGACACGCCTGCGGAGATATTGTCCTCTGTGAGGCTTCAAGGCGCTGGAATGAGCTGTCGGGGGACGATGTTTATCTCGGCAGAATGAGCGGTGACGAGTTTGCTATGGTCATCACGGGCAGGTCCGATGAAGAGGTCAGGGAGTTTGCCGAACACTGCCTTTCCATACTGTCCGAGAAGATCTACACGGGCAAGTGTGATTATTATACCACGGGAAGTGCGGGAATTGCCTCTTTCCCCCGTGACGGCAGCGACTGCGAGAGTCTTTTCAGATTTTCCGATACTGCCATGTACAAGGCAAAGAGCCGCGGCAAAAATCAGGTCTGCAGCTTTGACAGCGATATGCTGCATGAAATAAAGAATGAACTGAGCATTGAAAACGAGATAAGAGGTGCGCTGAAATACAACCGCTTCTATCTGGTTTTCCAGCCGCAGTTTGAAACGGAAAGCAAGCATCTGAGGGGCTTTGAAACGCTGCTTCGTCTGAAGGACGGTGAGGGTAAGCCCATTCCGCCTTCGGTGTTTATCCCTGTTGCGGAAAAGAGCGGGCTTATTCTGGATATTGACAGATGGGTGCTTCGTCATGCTATGCTGTCATTTTCGGAAAGTATTGCGGAGGGTGCGGAATTTGTGCTTTCTGTAAACGTTTCCGCACGGCATGTTACCGAAAAGGGATTTGCCGATGAAGTTAATCAGCTATTGGACGAAACAGGCTTCCCGCCCGAAATGCTGGAGATCGAGGTAACCGAGTCCTGCTTTATTTCCTCGGTGGACGACGCTGTTGCGGCACTTCTGGAGATCAAGGCTCTCGGCGTGAAGATCGCTCTGGACGATTTCGGTACGGGATATGCGTCCCTGAGCTACCTCCAGCGTCTGCCCATTGACCTTCTCAAGATAGACAAGAGCTTTATCGACGATATGACCGACAGGGACGACGGCGGAAACTTTGTCAAGGCTATTATCTCCATCGGTCATATGTTCAACTGCAAGGTAATCTCCGAGGGCGTTGAGCTGGACAGTCAGCTGAATATTCTCAGAGAGCTGAAGTGCGACTACATTCAGGGCTATATCTGGGGCAAGCCTCAGCCGCAGACCGATGCTGCACGGCTTATACCGTGAGTTATCTTACAGCTTGTCATACCTTTTTTTCAGTTCATCGAGAGCCTTTTTCTCAATTCGGGAAACGTAGGAGCGGGAGATGTGAAGCTTTTCCGCTACCTCCCGCTGAGTCAGGGGCTTATTCCCGAAAAGTCCGTAGCGGTGGGTTATTACCGAAAGCTCCCTTTCGTCAAGACATTCGCCGATGAAACGGTAAAGCTGCTCGGATTTTATGAGAATATCTATCTTCTCCACAATACCGTCGTCCTCGGCGATAAGGTCGGACATGGTAAGAGTGTTGCCGTCCTTGTCGGTTTCAAGCGGCTCGTCAAGGGAGAATTCCAGGCGAGTTTTTTTCAGAGAACGGAAGTACATAAGTATCTCATTTTCGATACACCGTGAGGCATAGGTGGCAAAGCGTATGCTCTTTTCACTGTCAAAGGTGGATACCGCCTTTATCAGCCCGATGGTGCCGATGGAGATAAGGTCGTCCTGGTCGGTATTTGCGGAATAATACTTTTTGATAATATGTGCTACCAGCCGAAGGTTGTGTTCAATAAGCTTGTTTTTCGCCGCAGCGTCGCCCTCCCGCATACGCCTGAAGCAGTCGGCTTCTTCGTCGGGGGAAAGGGGCTTCGGAAACGCCGCACCGCTGTCAATGTGCAGCGCAAAGAAAAAAACCTTTGACAGTATGGCTGAGAGCAGGTCGGTCAGCATAAATTTATCCTCCTTTGCGTATTTTTATTATTCGGGAGGCTTGCTGATATATTTTATGTTCATCACAATTTGTCCTATGACGGAAAAGTCCGTTCATTACAAAGCTATCGGACAGATAAGTGGGGGTACACCTATGAAAACCAAGCACAGAAAAAGCCTTACTTCGGGCATAACGGCTATTGCAGTTGTCCCTACCGTGATCCTGGGGCTGATAATCTCCGTATATTCGGCATTTAACAGTTACAACTGCGCATATAACGAGATAAGGCATGAGCTGGAGAGCATTTCTCTTTCCATTTTCGAATTCCTTGACGATGCCCACCCGGGAGAATTCGGCGTTTCCGATAATTCCATAGAAAAGGGCAGCTCAAAGCTGGAATGCTTTTACAATACCGTAACGGCAATAAAGAAGCAGACGGGCATCGACATTACCCTGTTTTACGGTCCTACAAGATATATTACCACCGTTTCCCATGAGGACGGAAGCAGTCTGGCAGGCACAAGGGCATCGGAAGAGGTCATAGAAAGGGTGCTGGTACGAGGGGAAAGGTATTTTTCCGACAATATTAGCGTAGACGGCATTCTATATTTTGGCAGCTATCTTCCCCTTACCGATTCCAACGGAAAAATTATCGGTATGATATTTGCGGGAAGAGGCCGCAGCGAGATACTTAATAACGTGCTGAATTACGGCATAAACTCGCTTATAATTGCGTGGATAGTTACTTCTGTTGTGCTTTCACTCAGCCTGATATTCTCGTCGAAGATAGTAAATTCACTGGCAAAGGCTACCGAATTTCTCGGAAAGATCGCTTCGGGAAACACGGAATGCACTCCCGACAAGGAGCTGGCAGAACGTCCCGACGAGATAGGAGATATAGGCAGATCCGCCGAAAAGCTCCGCACATCGCTCAGATACCTTATTTCCTGCGACCCGCTGACAGGTCTGCTGAACCGACGCTCCTGCACTATCAGGCTGAAGGATATGCAGGCAGCCGCAGAAAAGGGTGCGCCCATGACCGTTATTATCGGCGATATAGACTATTTTAAGACCTTCAACGACCGCTTCGGTCATGCCTGCGGCGATAAGGTGCTGAAGGTGGTTTCGGGAATTATGACAAGGGCTGCGGGGGAGGACGCTGTCGTTTCCAGATGGGGCGGTGAGGAGTTCCTGCTGGCGTTTGGCGGTCGTGAATATGACGAGGTGCTGGATATACTGAGCTGCCTTTATGAGGAGATACGCACCTATAATATGGCGTTTGGAAATGACAATCTGTCCATCACCATGACCTTTGGCATTCAGGAATATAAATCGGGAATGACCACAGACGATGTTATCAATCTTGCCGACCATAAGCTGTATTACGGAAAAAATCACGGCAGGGACTGCATTGTGGATAAAATTCCGTCGGAGATCAATATGTAAAAAAACGGGGCTGCAGCAGCAAACGCTGTAACAGCCCCGCTCATCGATATTACCAAAAGCGTATACTAAACACCATTAGAATTATGGAGAAGAAATTGCCGCAAGATGCTTAAAACTGTTGAAAACAGTTTTATATATGCGGTTTTGTGGCGAGAGATTCCCATAATTCAATGAGTGTTTAGTATTATCATTTTACGGGCGTTCCTCTTCCGAAGGCGGGGACACCCTGTTTGTCGGGATTTTTGGTAATCGCTGAGGACACTTTTACACTTTACACGCTTAAAACAAGCGCCGCAGAACGATCTATCCTGCGGCACTATCGGCAAATAAAGTTATAAACGGCGTCCGAAAGATGGACAGGAGAAAGCTTGTGCTTAATTGCAAGCTCCACAAATTCTTCGGCAATGGACTTTCGGGTGGACAGGTCCTTTACATAAGAACAATCATACTCGTTTGATGAGTACTCGCACCCCTCTTTGAATATACGCACCCCGTACACGGGAACTGTGCCAATGCCGTCGATATGGGCGGAGCTTTTTTCCAGCTCGCATATGTATTTCACACCAAGCTCATTAACATAAGTTTTTCCCATATGACCAACCTAGCCTTTCTATATGATTTATTGACTTCATTATACAGAGGGTATACAAATGCAGACATTGAAAAATGGAAATAGAAAGTTTTTAAAAAGGTCATAAATGTTCAGAGCACATCTATTTTTTATGAAGATTTAATATGAAATTTACGGTGATTTTATTAATGTTTTCGAATAACAGTCGGAAATATTCGGGAAAATAACGTAAATTTGGGATATAAGGTTATGATGATTGTCTACTAAAAATGTCGGTAAAATATTCACAATACTTTCAAAAAACGCAAATCTTAGCACAAATTTAACCTATATAACAAGATATTTGAAAATTTTAAATGTACTGATATGTCAATAAATGCAGTATTGTTTTGTATATAAGTAATAAACTTTTGAAATCCTAAAAAAACTATTGACTTTTCTATACCGTAGATGTATAATAAATTCAACAATTTAACAGATTAAATCCTGTGAGCAAAGGTAAGTAGCCGATACGCAGCAGTTTCAGAGAGCGGGGCATTTGGTGTAAGCCCTGTACGGACGGTTTCGGTGAATGGATTTGTGAGGAGCGTGTTGAAAGCCGTATTTCCGGTAAGTATACATCGCCGAGTTTCCTGCGTTAGTGGATAGGGTATTAAAGCAACGTGCGGCGTACTTGAAGTTTAGTTTTATGCTGTGACTGTCTGCCGATACCCGATAGAGGCGGACTTTTTTTATTGTCTGCGAATGAGGGTGGCACCGCGAATCATCGCCCCTTAACGGTTTTTCCGTTAAGGGGCGATTTTATTTTTAGAAAGGGTTGATATTATGATTTTTCCAAGTGTTGAAACAGCAAAGGAGCTTCTCAAAAGCTACAAGACCGTCCCCGTATTTTACGAGCTGCTTATCGACAGCTGCACTCCCGTCCGCATTTTCAGGGCAATGAAGCAGCATTACGAGAACTGCTTTATCCTTGAAAGCGTTGACAATTCCGACAGATGGGGACGTTACTCATTCATCGGTATCGACCCGAAAACAGAGATACGTATCAAGAACGGAGAGGGCGAAATTATACGCAGCGGCGAAACCAAAAAAGTCAAGGTGGATAATCCCATTGAGCTGCTCCAGAAAATTCTTGCGGAGAACACTGCTCCCAAATTCCCCAACCGTCCCAAGCTGACAGGCGGTCTTATCGGATATTTTGCTTACGACTGCGTGAGATATTTCGAGAAAACCCTCAAAAATCCCCCCGAGGACGACCTGGATATGCCCGATGCAAACCTCTTCTTATATGACGAGATAGTAGCATACGACCACCTTTCCAACAAGGCGGTAATTATCCTGAATATCCGTGCCGAGGAATCGGACATTGAAGCAAAATACAGGGAGCTTGAACAGAAGGCTTCGGAAATAGGCAGAGTTATTGCCGCATATGTCCCCGAGGAAACGGCTCCCAAGGGCGAAATCTCCGAGCCTATATTCACATCAAATGTTACTAAGGAAGAGTACATTGAAATGGTGGAGAAGTGCAAGGAGCATATCGTAAACGGCGACATCAGTCAGGTCGTGGTTTCCCAGAGATTTGAAACGGAAAATCCTCCCGAACCATTTGATGTTTACAGAATGCTGCGTTCCACAAACCCGTCCCCCTACCTTTATTATTTTGACCACAAGGATTACTGCATTGCGGGGGCATCTCCCGAAATGCTGGTAAATGTTACCGACAGGGCAGTTACCACAAAGCCCATTGCGGGAACAGTCCCCAGAGGTGCCACGGAAGCCGAGGACGAGGCGCTGAAAAAGCAGCTTCTTTCCGATGAAAAGGAGAGGGCGGAGCATACAATGCTTGTCGATCTCGGACGAAACGACGTTGGAAGAGTTTGCCGATTCGGTACGGTAGAGGTCACCGATTATATGAGAGTTGAAACCTACTCAAAGGTAACTCACCTTGTTTCCGACGTTCACGGCGAGCTGGCAGAGGGCAAGACCGCACTTGATGCGCTCATGTCCGTGCTGCCTGCGGGAACTCTTTCGGGTGCGCCCAAGGTTAGGGCAATGGAGATAATCGACAGCCTTGAAAAGAACCGCAGAGGTCTTTACGGCGGAACGGTGGGCTATCTTGCCTTTGACGGCGACATTGACGCTTGTATCGCCATCAGAACGGTGCTTTTCAGAAACGGCAAGGCTTACGTTCAGGCAGGTGCGGGAATCGTCTATGACAGCGTTCCCGAAAAGGAATATGAGGAAACCAAAAACAAGGCTCTCGCGGTAATAAACGCCGTCAAGGAAGCCGCAAAGCTCTGATAGGGGGTCATTCAGATGATTTTAATGATAGATAATTACGACAGCTTTACATACAATCTCGTTCAGCTTATCGGTTCGCTTTATCCCGACATTAAGACAGTCAGAAACGACGAAATTACCTTAG
This sequence comes from Oscillospiraceae bacterium, assembly GCA_016302225.1. Classification (GTDB taxonomy): domain Bacteria; phylum Bacillota; class Clostridia; order Oscillospirales; family Ruminococcaceae; genus UMGS1889. The sequence goes on from JAEDOB010000068.1 coordinate 8,029, forward strand.
ATGAGATAGAAAAGCTTTTATCCGACGGCGTTCTTGAAGCTATGGTAATTTCCCCGGGTCCGGGCTATCCCGCAGAAGCCGGAATAAGCGTTGAAGCAATCAGGAGATTTTCGGGAAGAGTGCCTATTCTGGGCGTTTGCCTTGGTCATCAGGCTATTGCTGAGGCGTTCGGCGGTAAGATAATCAGGGCAAAAAAGCCTATGCACGGCAAATCCTCCGAAATTTCCATAAACACGGAATGCAAGCTGTTTGCGGATATGCCCGATAAAATGAGAGTTGCACGTTACCATTCTCTGGTAATTGACCCTGTGACGCTGCCCGCTTGTCTGTCGGTAACTGCCGTTGACTCCGAGGGTCAGATAATGGCGGTAAAGCACAACGAACATCCCACCTACGGCGTTCAGTTCCACCCCGAATCGGTGCTGGCGGAAAACGGTACGGCGATGCTTTCGGCGTTCATCTCGGATATTGCGGGCATCAAGGGTTCAAAGCTGACTGCTCCTTCCGTTGCAAGGGAAAGACGTGTCGGACTGAAAAAGTTCATTGCAAAGGCTGCAGACGGAATTTCCCTTACCGAGGACGAGGCTTATGAGGCTATGAACATCATAATGTCCGACGCTGCCACCGATTCCCAGATAGGTTCCTTCCTGACCGCACTTCGCTGCAAGGGCGAAACCATTGAGGAAATAACGGGCTTTGCAAGGGTAATGCGTCAGAAGGCGGCTATTGTTCCTCTGGGAAAATCTGCCGTTGACATCGTCGGAACGGGCGGCGACCTTGCAAACACCTTCAACATTTCCACAACCGCCTCTTTCGTTATTGCGGGAACGGGTATGAACGTTGCAAAGCACGGAAACAGAAGCGTTTCCAGCAAGAGCGGTGCGGCTGACGTGCTTGAAGCTCTCGGCGTAAAGATAGGTATGACACCTCAGAAGGCTGCAGCTTGCATTGCAGAAACGGGCATTGCTTTCCTGTTTGCGCAAAGCTTTCATTCGGCAATGAGATTTGTGGGTCCGTCAAGACGTGAAATGGGTATCAGAACGGTATTCAACATTTTAGGACCTCTGGCAAATCCCGCACTTTCCGATTATATCCTGCTGGGCGTTTACGATGAAAAGCTCCTTGAAACTATGGCAAAGGTGCTGATAAATCTCGGCGTTAAGGGCGGAATGATAGTTTACGGCGGCGGTCTGGACGAAATTTCCGTTTGCTCGAAAACTACCGTTTGTGAGATAAAGGGCAAAAAGCTTATCAAGTATGAGATCGACCCCACCGATTTCGGAATGCAGCTTTATCCCCGTTCGGACATTGTGGGCGGCACGGCTGCGGACAATGCGAAGATAACCCTTGACATTCTCTCGGGCAAGGAACAGGGCGCAAAGCGTGACATTGTTCTGCTGAATGCGGGTGCGGCTATTTACTGTACGGGTGCTGCGGCTACCATTGAAGAGGGCATTGAAATGGCTAGAAAGTCCATTGACAGCGGTGCGGCTCTGAAAAAGCT
>JAEDOB010000069.1 GCA_016302225.1 Oscillospiraceae bacterium
TCCATTTTCTCCTTGATTAAAGGGTTTCCTGCACAGAGAGCCTTTACCTCCGCATCAAAAATGTGTTCATTATGTTTTAGAGATTTGTTTGACAATGATTCCAGCATAAATATGAATCGAGCAGCACATTTGTGCGAGAATGAAAGGAAATATATAAAGTCAATGTTGGAAGATTATTGTTATATTATGGAGAAGGATAACACAATACTTGATCATCTTAACGATTATATTATAACCCTCTGACAGCCTCATTTAGACTTTGTAATAATTAACAGATACACATTTTTGACGTGTGATTATCATTTTACGACTATTAATTTAAAGTCCTCTGCTAATTTTAGCTGAGGACTTTAAATTAATAGTAAGTTTTAGTATTATATTATCGGGGTATACTATGATTATATCTTAATCCTCTCACAAATCCGATCGCAGACTTGATCTGTCGTGAGGGTATCGGTCGGAATAATTATATGCGGAATATCGTACCTAGACAGGCAGCGGCGCATATTTTCCGCCCGCAATTTATTCATGCCGATATTTTTAAAGTCGGGATCGTTTTTATTTCGGCTGCTTAAGCGCTTTTTGACTGTTTCATCGCTAGCATCAAGCATAACTGTCAGATCCGGCATACGGACCTGACGGTACAGATCATCAAATATGTTCATATTATCCGATGTCCCGTTCCATGCGAAATTTGACAGAAAATATCTGTCTACAACGATGGACTTCTCCCTATACCGCTCACTTAAACAGAGCATTCCTGTTCCGTAGAACCACGCGCGCACATTCTCGGAGCACTTATTGACATTACCTGATATGTGATAGTATGCTTCCGGCTCGCATGCGCCGTCCAGCAGCAGCTTAAAGGGCTTTTCCACATAATCACATCCAAGTATTTCTGCCATTGCCTTAGCGGTAGTAGATTTGCCTACACCGTCAACACCTTCTATTGCAAGAAACATATTATTTATCCTCCTATCAGAATGATACTCTTCCTTTGTTTGCAAAGCGACTGTGCAGTTCCGACCTTTTCCCGCTGGTCATTGAATTTTCCTCGGACAAATATCCCGACACGCGGCGAAGACGCATGATATCCGAACCGCCGCAGCATGGACATGTATCAAAGGTGCCCTTGTGTCCGCATCCCCTGCATACATCCATGGGATAATTTATTCCAAAATATCCGATATTCTTTTCGCAGGCATATGTAACAAGCTCACGTATCGCTTCACTGTTCCCCATCGGGGCTTCGGAAAGCTCAACATATGAAATGTGTCCGCCATTGCAAAGTGCATGAAACGGAGCCTCTATATTGATCTTTTCAAAGCAGGAGATGTTCGCATTCACGGGAACGTGGAATGAATTGGTATAATATTCCGTGCTGCCTATCATAGAGGAAGAGCCGTACTTAGCCTTATCCTTTGACGGAAAGAAACCCGATATCCCCTCTCCCGAAGACGCAAGAAGCGAAAAGTTCTTATTGGTCTCCTCGGAAAAACCATCGGTTTTTTCACGCATATGACGAATTATCAAAAGTCCTTCTTCCTTGAATTCCGACAATATCTCGGGCGGGATATTCAGACTTTTCGACTCGTTTTCACAGTAAAGTGAACGATAGTCGTGGAGAATACAGAAGCTGTCCCACAAACCTATGAAACCTATAGCAAGTGTGCCATTGCGCAGCATATGGGCATTATCTCCCAAATTTGCGTCAAGATATAAACCGTCTTTCTTTAAGTGAGATAAGCTTCCGTTTGCTGCAAGTGTGTCGAATCTATGGATTAGCTGCTCCTTGGCATTCTCCATAGCAGTATCCAACAAGGTCATAAAGCGTTCCGTACTGTTTTCACTTTCAAGAGCAAGCTGCACAAGATTAATTGAAGCTGCGGCAATATTACCGCGATGAAGCGACCCGCTGTCCGAAAAACGGTTTGCAGCAATACGGCTGCGGCAGCCCATTATTCCAAATTTTCCGAGAGCCATATCGCTGTTAAAATCCGCATCTAGGTTAAGATAAGTAGGATTCATACATAAAGCTGTTGTTTCGGCAGCCTTACAGAAAATGTGGTAATTCACATCCTTTTCATCACGGTTCACGCCGCTCTTCACGGTAAACACAAGATTGGGAAAGGTAAATATCCCCGATTTGTATGCGTCAAGGAGTGCCGCCGCAAGGCGTCTGCCGTTTTCCGACACTGATAAGCCGAAATTTATTGTGACATACGCCTTCTCGCAGCCCTTCCTGACAGGAAGATTCAGAGCATGACAGAAATCTGTCATTTCCTGACGAAGAGTATTATCGTCCTCGTCCTTAATATACCTTGAAAGATCACCGTCAAAATCAAGTATCCCTATCCCTCCCGATTGACGGTTAGTCAGCTCGACTATTCCGCAGAAAAGTCTGTTTACCGCCATATGAAAGTCCTTTGCGTCCTTGGCAAGATCCGAAGGCAGGATACCGATACAATTATACGTAGTATCATAGAATTCCATATCGTGAATATGGACCCGTCCCGACTCGTGCATTTCATAGAAGTCCGAAGGAATGATCTGCGCAAGGTCAGCTTTCTCCTGAAAAGCCCCTTTTTTCATGATCACAGCAGAAGCATTCTCTTCACAGTTTGCCAGGTCTCTGATGATAATTCCAGATTTTCTCATTTCAAATCTCCTTTCCTTTCCGTTATCAATGAAGTACTGTAAACGTCTGATTTTTTGACCCATAGAAGGGCGTGTCCGATGTCCTCAGCTCTTCAACATATCTTCCCGTCTTGATATAATGAAGATTTTTCAGCAGATCTTCGGATACGTCCTTCAGCTCTGCGCCAGTATACACACACAGATCAAAACCATCCTCCTTTAATATGCCTGTCAGCTCCAGCAAAGCAGGATACTGTTCCAGAGGTTCGCCGCCGGATATCGTCAGCTTGCGATTCCCGCATTCTGTCCTAATAAGATCAACAAGCTCGCTCATGGGAAGCTTTACTCCGCCGTCTGAGGAACTGATGCCTGCATTCTGGCATCCCGGACAATTCCTGCTGCAGCCCTGAAAGAACAGTACGCTTCGTACTCCCGGACCGTCTGCAGCGCTTGTTTTTAAAAAACCGGCTATTCTTACTTCATTTTCTCCTGTCATCATCTGTTCACCATACCTCCAAAGTTTGCGGTGGGTCAGATATACCCATCATCGGTTTGATCATCTTCCTGCAACGGAAAAAGACGCCTTAATAGTCAGTGACCACCTCCAATATCCTGTCGATAAGCTCCACAATCTTTGCATCTCCTTTCAGAGAAGAATTATTTACTATATTGAATAATTCCTCTCTCAATGGTTTGAAGTACCTTTGTATCATCTTATCGGAAAGGCTTTCCTTTACATGCTGAGCATTGTAAGAGGAAACCAGCTTCTTTGCCATATTCTTGTCGAAGTTTGTCTGAGCGTAATATGACGATACTGCCGCTCCGGCTATGCTTGCCGCTCCGGTGATTATTCCCGATACCGGAAATAATCCCATACTTACCACTGCACCCAGTCCGGTACCTACTAATACTCCCGGTTTATCAATAATATTTTTTTTACCGTCTATATCTGAATTTGATAGAGACCTAATTGTAGCAGCTGCTTCCTGCAACGAGACAAATTGACCTTCCGAACCGCATATGTTGTTGTGCATTATTTTTATACTTGTCAGAATATTATCCAGCACTACCATGTTGATCATGCTTATGTCGATACTTAAAAATTCATGAACCATTCCAATGATAGCCTGTGCAGCTGTGTATCTTACAAGCTCAGTCAGCTTTGAGTTGACAATATTAACGAATCTGTTTCGGTCCTCCTGCTTTCTTGTGATACCATTCTGAGTAATGATCTCCGAGATACGCTCGATGTTGATTAGCTCATCATATTCCATTGAGAAGGTACGATTAAAATCATTCTCCGCATCAGCAGTTATCCTGCGTATCTCCATTCTAATCTTACCCGCACTTTCATTTGAAAGCACATTTTCGGGCAAAAGGCACTTTTTCATAGCGCGGAGTGCTTCGTATAAGCATTCCCTTCGCTTTGCGTCATCCGAGACCGAAGCTAATATCTGATGTAGCCTTTGATAAAAGCTCCAATTATATGAGGCATCGTTTTTGTGCTTTTCATTAGCTATCTTATAGATAGATGAATACGGAAAAATCATGTCCGATACATCTTCCATGAGCTTCTGCCTTCTTTTATCGTCCGATGTAATGATATGGTCAAGCAGAGCTGTGAGCATTTCGGCATAGGACTGTTTCATTGAGCTTATCTCATCGACCGTAAATCTGTCAGACCTGGGGATCACAAAAATGATATGCTCTGTCATATCATAGCCCCAGCGCTCCCATCCACAGCGCAGAAGATAGATAAGCTTAGAGCGGAATCCCGCGCCTTCACTCAGCATGATTATTATCACATCAGCCAGACCTATGATCTGAGTATCTGTTTCTGTTGATGAAATGTCCGAAGGATTATCGGGCATAGTATTAAGCTGTTCACTGCATACCATATCTATCGTGCTGAGGGCAGGAGAATCGCTGTAAACCACGTAGTTTTTTCCGGATAAGTCCATACCCTCCTTTGCAATAGGGGTAAGCCCCGACATATCCATATTCTGCACAATTGAACCTCTGAGAAGCTCGGGTATCAGTTCCGCAGACTCTATCCTGTACGGATATTCACCGAAAGGATAATTATACTCTATGCCGGAACGCTGATCGGATATGATCAATAGATGCGTATAGCTCCTTGTAAGCGGAGAGCCTAATGATCTGAATTTCTCTCCGATCAAGTTTTCCGCCATTGAAAGCTTTCCGCTGCTCAATTCGCCGCTTATATATATCAGAGGATACTTGTAAATTGTATCCACTGCATTTATAATGCCCTGATATCTGTCTGAAGAAGTATTATACCTGCTGATAACAGACGCTATCTTCTCTTTGGTGGATCTGAGCTCGTTTCCGACCTGCTCCAGACTATCCTGGGCAAAGCGGTTATCCGAAAGCTCATTTATGATACCTGTGGGGTCGCCGCCCATGTAATCGTAGCAATCCACCAACCTGCCCACAGGAGTGCTTTCGAGGTTATTCTGAATGGCAGCTATTCTGTCTTCAGATATTCCCAGCTCTTTTGCAAGGTCATTTCCTGTCACATCATGAAATTTAGCCTCTTCTTTAAATCCTCTGCTCATAATTATCCTCCTTATTATGCACACAAGTGCTCTTTGAATATATGCCTTACCGCAGAAGGTATATGCTCTATGACATCGCAAAGCCCAAGAGTAGTCTTTGGCTTTAGTAAATATCTTCCATTTTCAAAAATAGAATGGACAGATATGCAGTGTCTTGCACTAAACAGATAATAGCTAATTACGTAGGAAGTTTCAACGTAAAATACATCGATACAGCTGCTCACTAAGTATATTAAGCAATTGATATATCCAATAACTCATGCAAGTCACGAATTTATAATGTAAATCGGTGTATTCCTTAGATATTATATATATAATACCGCAATTTATGCGGATTGTCAATACTATTTTGGTTTTTTATTATTTTTGGTGATATTTCATATGTTTTACATTTGATTTTATTGCATTTTATATATACGGTTTTAATTTTTCCTCCATTATTTCCTTGTCTCAATGCCTACCCTATACATCTTTGTATTTCAATCGCTATAGCTGCTTTTTTATTATAAAAAGCAGATCCATAGCCCAAATGAGAAGCGACAAAAGCAATCTCGAATGGTCTATGAACCTGCTTTGATAAATATACAGATATACTAGTAATTTAGGAAACAGACACGGAAAATCACAAGTATCAAATTTGGGATATTCCGATAAAATGGAGAAAAATGTCAAATAGCAGACATCAATAGGACTTATCAAGCTTATATTGTGTAAGCAGAAAATAGGATTACAATAATCATTTTGGACAACACAGATAAATGTTAGAATGATTTTTTTTAAAAATTCAGTTTCTCAAGAAGGAATTGTTCATCCTCATCAGAAAGAGCATCGCCATTAATCATCTTAAGGGCAACATCAGCAGGTCTTTCACATTTTTCGGAGATTGCATAATCATAAATATCCCACATAACATCATCAAGAAGGTCATTGAAAAGCTGAGTGTACATTATGGCTACGATAAAGTTAAAAGTATCATCGGTATCCGAGATTATGACAAAAAGTGCCGTCTTTTTATCGCCCAACGTATCAAGCTCAAGTTCATCATCTTCTGTTAATTCACGCAACTCCGCAATGTCAAAAGGTGCAAGTCTTGCACCACAGGAAATGAGGATTGATTTTGCGGTCTTTCCCGCCGCCAGTTTGTACTTCTTGTACTGCCTTACGGCAAAATGCTCAGGATTTTCCTGTTCAAGCTCCTTAAACAGTTTATCAATCGGATTTTCAAAGCTCTCGTCATCTTCTCGTGCTTCACTGGCATTTATCATCTCAATGAGAGTATTCAGATTTTTCTCATCGTCGGGAGCTTCGTACCAGATATATCCGATAAGAGCCGAGTAGTAAAGCCTTTCAGCCTTTACCCAGAAATCTTCACCGCTTTGATTGCCTTCGCCTTTTGTATTGGCGATAATCGTGTTTACGAGCTTCAGAATATCCTTTTCGGAACGGATATCTCGGCGGCTTTTCTGAGCCGTCCTTTTTTAGAGAATAGTCGATACCGTACTTACGGGCGGTCTTGTTGAAGGACTTAATGTTCTGGTCGGTAACTTCAATATTCGTGAGCTTTTCGCCTTTTTGAATAAGGTGTTTTACCGATTGCTTACCTTTATAGACCTTCGGGGACTTGTTTTTCTGTGCCGAGAGATAGGCACTTACAGCCGATTTCAGCACATTCGCCGTAACTTTGGTCGCCCTGACCGACAGCGACACGACTTTTTCGGAGTTCTGCTCCTGCATTACTGTCCTCCTTTCGGGTTATTTTTGTTCTTGCTAAGGGATTTTGAGTGGGAAACTCATAGTCTGACCTCCTTTTGGGTATAAAAAAGCAGCCAAGTGTTTTTACTTGACTGCTATGTAAATATTCTGTTTTAATCTGACCTACAAACTGGAAGTTTCAATCCTCTTGATACTTTAATTTCGTTGATTTGCTTCAATTATTTCCTTTAAGCTAACCTTCTCATTTCTATATCGTCCTGTGCTTTTTTCTTTCACATAATGTATAGCAGTTTTGGGGCAATTATGGATACAAGCAAGACAAGCTTCGCATTTATGAGAAAATTCTGGAATCTTATTTACTGTAATGTTATGCACCGGACATACTTTCTCACATATCCCACATCCGATACAGTTACCATCTACTGTAAAACTCATGTCAAAATTACTTGTGTTTTTATCAGAAAAGGAGAATCGGGAGTAATCAGCAAAGTAAGTGCATAGTTTATTAACCAAGGTCTTTTTAGGCAAACACTTGGTTCTGTTGTTTACGTTATTTATGAATTTTGAAACTTGCTCATCCACGTTCTTTTTCTTCAGCAGTTCAAGCTCGTCTTCCATTGCAGACCACACAAGATAATTATTCATCATAAAAATATCCATAGCATAATCAAGAGAAGCACCATTCTTTTTTATCAAACGATTGATTTCTCCAATCGCATTTCCGGGCATTGATGCACTTGTTACACCCGCAAAAATATAGTCTGCCTTTAATTTCACTTTTTCCAAATATCGACTGACAATACGAGGGATACTAAAACCAAAGCACGGGACGATGATGCCAATAACATCATCTTCAATTACATACTCGTTGTTCTCTACAAGCTGCGGAATGGATTTTAATGTCCCTCCAACAGCCTTTGCAACCGATAAGCTGTTGCCAGTTGCAGTAAAATATAAAATGGTCATAATAGAAGGTCTCCTTTGATTAAAATAAAAACGCCGCATAAGAAACCGCACATTCACAATTGCCTTATCTGGTGTCACCACTTACGCTGTGCTCACCCTCCGGCAAAAGCTATGTACGACATCTTATACGGCGTTATAGTTACGACTATAATTCCTCGATGAACAAAATTATTTTATCATTCAATTTTTCAAAGGTCAATGTAAAATTCAAATTTATCGGTCTGCTCGACCTTTCCTCCATTATATCACTAACCCTCGAAAAAGTCAAGGACGGAGAGTTACTCCGTCCCATAAAAGTCGTGATTAACCTCGGCTGTGTAATAACTATCATAGGTGCTGGGAGCATTAAACAGCGTTGTTTTCAAATACGACTTTATATTTCTTACCTTGCTCGGATTATTTTTCAGACAATCGAATACATATTCAATGTGTCCCGAATGAACTTTGAGCATACGGCTTTTTACCATTTCGGAGGGAATGTCTGTCTTGCCGATAATCTGAGTCTCACTTTTACAGCATACACATTCAAGCATTATCTCCACGATTTCATCAAGCCTGCCCTTGTCCATATAGGAACAGATGATGTCATATTCAATATTCTGCTTTATAATTCTGCGATATGCTTCAATCTCATCAATCCCATCAGGCAGATTGATTGATAGGATATTATAAGACTCTTTATTTTCTGATTCTTTATTTGCTATCTCTTTACTTAATTGTCCCGACTTTACTGAAGTGGGATTTACCCAAACGGATTTTTTCCGTTTAGGCTCTTTATCAACAGGGTTGAAGTGCCGAGGCTTCTGATAGATGTTGTAGTGCATATCTCCGTAAGTCCCGTCGTCATTGCGTTCACGGTATCGGGTGATATATCCGCAGGCTTCAAGCTCCTTTATGATATAAGCGATAGTATCCGAACATTCCCGATTTATTTTCGACAAACCTGAGATTGTCATATCCCAGCTTTCAGGGAGCGAAAGTATTTGAGAGAGCAATCCTCTTGCTTTAAGAGAAAGTCGCAAATCTCTTAAATGGTAATTTGACATTACCGTGTATCCGTCTGCTGTTTCTACTCTGCAATACGCCATTAGAATTCAATCTCCAGCACAAGAATATCGTTATCTCCGATTTCTCCAAACTTTTCTTCAAAAAAGGTATTGACAAATTCGTCAAGATGTGCTTCATACATTGCCGCTTCGATTTCATCGGCAATTCTGCCCATTTCCTCGACCTCGGCACGGAGCTTGTCATACTCACGTTTTGTCTTAATGAATTCAGCCGTGCTTGCACCCTTAATAGTACGGGGATAGACGAAGGTTCTATACTCCGAAGCGTCAAGCTCCGCTTTCAGTTTTGCGACCTTGTTTCTGAGTTCTGCACCGTAGAAAAAAATCTTGAAAAAGGTCTTGACATTTTCCTCGGTTTGTGCTTCGGGACTTTCCGAAAAATATTTCAGAAAAGACTTGACATCTGATAAGTTTTGTGCTATGACTCCTTCAAAACTTTTTTCGGAAAAGGGGTTGACAAATCTGCCGTTCTGTGATAAGGGATTTCCGTTGACCTTACTGTTCTTCATAATAATTCCGCCTTTCTTAATGTTGGTTTGAGCTTATCAT
>JAEDOB010000070.1 GCA_016302225.1 Oscillospiraceae bacterium
TGCTAGCGCCCAAGGGCTGGACCCCAAGGCGCTTTAGATGCCTGCGGCGCTTTTTTTTTTTTTTGCGCTGCGCGCGGCTTTTTCTTTTTTTCGCTGCGCTTGCTTTTTTCTTTTTTCGCTGCGCTCAGCTTATCACAACATTCCCCACCGCCTGAATCTGAACGGTGTTATCAATCTCATTAAACGACAAAACCGTAATATTCGGAATAAACTGATCCACCAGCTTCTTAAAATACACCCGCACAATAGGCGAAGTAAGCACTATGGGACTGGGCACAACTTCCTTTACCCGCTCTATCTGCTCATTCAGCGAATTCATCAGCTTTTGAATAGTCACAGGGTCAAGGGCAAGGTACGAACCCTGCTCGGACTTCTTTACACCCGCTACTATCTTATTCTCCGTTTCCGTGTCAAGCGTCAGAACACGTATCTGTCCCGCATCGGCAAAACGCCGTGTTATGGTACGCTTTAACGCCTGACGGACATATTCCACGGTAATATCAATATCCTTCAAGGTATGCTGATAGTCGGAAAGCGTTTCCAGAATAGTTTCCAGATCCCTGATAGGAACGCCCTCTTTTAAGAGCATAGACAGCACCTTTTGCAGATACGCCACCGACACCACCGACGGAACGATGTCCTCCACCGTAGCGGGGCTTGTTTCCTTCAGCTTGTCAAGCATGGTCTTAACGTCCTGACGTGAAAGCAGTTCATAGGCGTGCTGTCTGATGACCTCGGAAAGGTGGGTTATCATAACGGAAGTCGGATCGATAAGGGTATAGCCTGCCATATCTGCGGCAAGCTTGTCCTCCTCGGCTATCCATTTTGCGGGGATATTGAAGGCAGGCTCAACCGTATCTATACCGTCAACCTCACGGGTGACATTTCCGCTGTCCAGCGCAAGATAGTGGTCAACCAGCACCTCATTCTGCGCCACGACCTCGCCCTTTATCTTGATAACGTACTGATTTGGGTTGATATGCTGATTATCCCGCATACGGATAGACGGGAAAACCATTCCCATATCCAGCGCAAACTGTTTTCGGAAGATGATGACACGCTCTATGAAGGTTCCGCCGCTTGCCTCGTCCGCCAGAGGGATAAGGCTGTAACCGAACTCCATCTCGATAGGCTCCACATTCAGCAGCTTGTAAACATTGTCGATGTCCTTGTAATATTCCATTTCGGAGAGTGCCTGCTTGTTCTCCTCCATAGCCTGTTCCTCGGCGGCTTGTGCGGCAAGGGCTTCGGCTTCGGCGGGGGCACTTCTCATAAGCAAAATTCCGCAGGTTATAAGCAATGCGCCGCACATAAGGCAGGCAAGCTTCGGAAATCCCGGGATAACCATTGCAATGACCATAACGCCGCCCGCAATGCAGAGAACTCTCGGCTGAGATGTCAGCTGCTGCCGCATATCGGCGTTCAGGTTGTCCTCGGAGGCGTTTCGGGTAACTATCATACCCATTGATGTAGATATAAGCAGTGCGGGTATCTGAGAAACCAGACCGTCGCCCACGGTTGCGATGGAATATGTGGAAAGAACGCTGCCGAAGTCCATTCCCTCAACGGCAAGACCGATAACAGCGCCGCCTATAAGGTTTACGAACGCCGCAACGATGGAGAAGATAGCATCTCCCTTAACGAACTTGGAAGCACCGTCCATTGCTCCGAAGAAGTCGGCTTCACGCTGAACGTCCGAGCGGCGTTTCTTAGCGGTGGCTTCGTCGATAAGACCCGAATTAAGGTCGGCGTCGATAGCCATCTGTTTACCGGGCATAGCGTCCAGAGTAAATCTTGCGGAAACCTCGGCAACTCGCTCCGCACCCTTTGTGATAACCAGGAACTGCACCACGGCAATCAGGATAAACACGATAAAGCCCACAACGGCGTTGTTTCCCGTGACAAAGTGTCCGAAAGCGTAAACGACCTGTCCCGCATCGCCCTTGTTTCCCAGGATAAGACGGGTGGACGAAATATTCAGCGAAAGTCGGAAAATGGTAGTCACCAGCAGCAGCGACGGGAATATAGAAAACTCCAGCGGTGATTTTATGTACATTGTCATCAGCAGGATAATAAGGGAAATGGAGATATTGAGTACCAGCATAAAGTCCAGCAGCCAGGTAGGCAGCGGGATAATTATCAGCACGATAACCAGCAGCAGGAACACGGGGACAATATTGCTTGTTATGCTTTTCAGGCTGAATTTCACTTGGTACTCCTCCTTTCTCTGTAATGCTTCTCAACCGCCGTTTTGTGCGGTATTGCGGGACGGGGAACCCGTCCCCTACGGTATTTGTGACGGGTATTGTGCGGCAATTTAATGATTTTCAAAATCCACAATATCCGTTGGATATTCATCACGCATATCGGAAATTGACTGTTTTTCCTCCTCAAAGGGGAGCTTTTTGTTTTTCAGGTCATATACGAATGCGAGAATTTCAGCCACGGGCTGGTAAAATTCGGGGGCGATCTCCCGTCCCACGTCGATCTTATCGTAAAGGGCTCTTGCCAAAGGCTTGTTTTCCACCATGGTGACATCATTTTCCTCGGCAATGCCAATAATTTTCATAGCAACATAGTCGGCACCCTTGGCAACGACCACGGGAGCCTTTGCGCTTTCGGGGTCATACTTGACGGCGATAGCGTAGTGAGTAGGGTTTCTGATAATAACGTCCGCAGTGGGCACGTCCTGCATCATACGCTGCTGGGACATTTCCCTTTGCTTCTGCTTTATCTTTCCCTTTATCTGGGGGTCGCCCTCCATCTGCTTGTATTCTTCCTTGACCTCCTGCTTGGTCATTTTCAGGTTCTTGTTATGGTCATACCACTGATAAAGCAGGTCGAGTATTCCCACGAACACGAAAACCATACCAATGGTCATGGCAATGGAAAAGGTAGTCGAACATATGTAAGCAACTGCGGGCATCAGCTCCATTTCCGAAAGCTTCATAATTGTGGGCAGCTGCTGTTCTATCTCGCTTTTGACAAGGGCGAAAATAACGGCGATTTTCAGGAGAGATTTCAAAAGCTCCACCACCGAACGGAGCGAAAACATCTTCTTAAAGCCTTCAATGGGGTTCAGTCTGCTCAGTTTGAATTTTGCAGGCTCCATGGAGAAGATAAATCTTGTCTGTGCGCCTGTCATAATAATGTTTATGGCAATACCGATAATAAGAAGCGGTCCCGCCGCAATTGCCACCGTCCGTCCCGCTCTGAGAAGGAGCGATGTGGGGAATGTGCCGTCGGAAAGGAGCAGGCTGCCCTTCCCGCTGACGCCTATCCAATAGGTCATAGAGTCGGTCAGGCTTTCAAGGATAAGCTGAGAAAGCACCTTGAACATAGCGAACATTCCCAGAATAAAGAATGCTGCGGTAAGGTCCTTGCTTGAGAATACGTTACCTTTTTTTCGTTCGTCCCGTTTTCGTTTGGGGGTCGCTTCTTCGGTTTTCTCCTCGCCGCTGTCGCTTGCCATTGTGCATCCCCCCTTGTACGGCGTTTCGGGTTTATACGAATATATATTTATCTAACAGATGTTAGGTAATGTCGAATTATGCGCTATACCGTCATTGATGTCATCACATTTGCCACGGCTTCATTCATCATATCCAGCAAATTATCAAGGAAATTCGCAAATACGGGACACAGCACCACCGCAAGGAACAGTCCGAACAGCAGCTTCATCTGCATATTCACCACCATTACCTGAATTTGCGGAACAGCCTTCATCAGTATTCCGACGCATATCTCCATAATAATCTGCGCCGCCAGCATGGGCATAGCAAGCTTTAGTCCCAGAACAAGGACGGCGGCAAAGTAGTTCATCACCGACATTCCGAGATTTGGGTTCAGCCGCTCATAGCCTGCGGGGATAATGTCAAAGCTTATGACAAACAGTCTTATATATGTCATATGGGCATTGGACGCAAAGAACATCAGGTACAGCATATAGGACGTTACAGAGCCCATCAGCGGCATCTGAACCCCCGAGGCGGGGTCGTATATCTTAGCCATACCGAGTCCCGACTGCATATCCATAATTTCGCCCGAAAGCAGCGTTGAGGACAGAAAAAGCTGTGTAATAAAGCCCAGGACGACTCCCACCAGCGTTTCTTTGAGTATCAGCACGGCAAATTCTCCCGCCGAGCCGATAACTATTGGCTGAATGTCAATGGCAGTCAGAGCGGCGGCGGTTATAGCCAGAGATACCATTACCCTCACCATTGCGGGGATATTTCTTCGGGACAGCAGCGGATTGAAGGCGAAAATGCCCATTATCCTTGCAAATACCAGCAGATTTGTATCGAGATTTGTAAGCAGCACACTCCAGAAATCCATCAGCCATTCCTCGAAACTTCGGAGATGATACCGAACAGTTGAACGGTAAATTCGTTCATCTGGTTCATCATCCACGGGCCCGTTACCAGCAGTATAAGGGCGATGGCAAGCAGCTTCGGCACGAAGGTGATGGTCTGCTCATGAACCTGAGTTGCTGCCTGTATAATGGAAATGACAAGACCGATAACAATGCTTACTATGAGCATAGGGCCGCAGAGAAGCAGAGTAAGTGTCAGTGCGTTATGAAATATTTCCAGAACTGCGTCCTGCGACATTTTTTATCAGACCTTTCGGTTGTACTTACGGATATTCAATCTATTAAATACTGCAAAAAATCACATAATATTGCACATCAACGGGCGGGGAAACCCCGCCCCTACAAAATTATGCGTTATGCGGTTGTTTTCCGCTTTGTTATTGTAGGGGACGGGTTTCCCGTCCCGCATCACCGCTGAAAATTTCCGATTACCGTAAAATGGCGGAAACCACGGCTTTTTGCCTATGTGAATGTGACCGGATTGAACCCACTTATCAGCGAACCCACCAACAGCGTCCACCCGTCCACCATAACAAACAACAGTATCTTAAACGGCATGGCAATAGTCGCAGGCGGCAGCATTATCATACCCAGCGACATAAGCGTGGACGAAACCACAATATCTATTATCAGAAACGGTATGTACAAAAGAAAGCCTATCTCAAAGCCCTTCTTAATCTCACTGAGTATAAATGCGGGAACTACCGTGCGGAAATCCAGATTTTCGATGGCTTCCTCGTCAGTCTGAGGATACTCCCCGCCCGTCAGGTCGATGAAAAACGACATGGAATCGTTGGACGTATTGGCAAGCATCCACTTTTTCAGCGGGACCTCGGCTTCTTTCAGTGCCTCTGTCATGGTAATATCGCCGTTTTTATAGGGCGCATATGCCACCCTGTCTATCTCGTCCACAACGGGTGTCATAATGAAAAGCGTCAGGAACAGCGCAAGCCCGATAAGCACCTGATTAGGCGGTGTCTGCTGAATACCCATAGCGTTTCGCAGCAAGGAAAACGAAATGATTATCCTTGTAAAGCAGGTGAACATTATAATGATAGACGGCGCAAGGGACAGCACCGTTATCAGCAGCATCAGGTCGATGGTATCGTTTGTACCTGTTATGCCAATTCTTTCCAGAAGCGACTCCTCGTCCTCGCCGTCGGTTACGGGGGTATCGTAGGGCGTTTCGGTAACTGTCTGTTCTGTCTGCGGGAACGGTTCCACCTGTGTCTGAGTCGTTTCGGGGACGCTTGTTTCGACGTTCGGCACCTCCGTGACAATTGACGTAACTATCGGCTCCTCCGACGGAATTTCGGGCGTATTTGCGGCGCAGACAGACAGGGACATAACCGCCGCTGCGACAAAAGAAACCGCCCCTGCGGCAGCGGCTTTGACAGCGGCTGCAAAAGACGTAGCTTTACTCTTCATTGATATTACCGTCCTTTTCATCGCTGTTTGGAGTGCCGTTTCCGTCGGGGCGTCGAAGCTTTTCGGCTGCTGTTTTTTTGAGAACGGACAGGAAATCCGTCCCATAGGCGTTTTGTCCGCCGTTTTGGCAGACCTTCTCCGCATATTCCCTGTCAATTTCGCAAAGAAGCTCCGTATGCTGCGGACTGACGGCGATAAGCAGATACTTATCCCCCGCCTTTATGACCAGCAGATATTTATCATTGGAAAGGGGCAGCCTTTCAACCGCCTTAAGCAGTCGGCTGCCCCCGTTTGTTCCCGAAGTGTCCCCGCCCGAATATACACGGTTATTCAGCCATTTAGCAAGGCGGCAGGTCAGCCAGATAAGCAGCAGTACCCCCGTCAATGCCAGCAAAACCGTAAATATTTCCTTCATTATCAGCCAATGACCTTCTTAACGGTCTGGAGAATTCTCTCGGGCTTAAAGGGCTTAACGATGAAGTCCAGAGCACCCAGCTTGATAGCTTCAACTACCATGGACTCCTGACCCATTGCGCTGCACATTACAATCTTTGCGCCGGGATCGCTTGCCTTAATATCTCTGAGAGCTTCGATACCTGTCTTATTGGGCATAGTGATGTCCATGATGACCAGGTCGGGCTTTTCTGCTGCATATGTACTGCATGCGATCTCGCCGTCGGCAGCTTCAAGGATATTTGTGTATCCGTTCTGAGTAAGGGCGTTTCTGATCATCATTCTCATAAATGCAGCGTCGTCAACCAGAAGAATTTTCTTATCCATAATGTTACTCCATTTCTCCGCAGCGGAAAGTGTATTTTGTCGGCGTTATTGTCTGTACGGCATCTGCGGGAGCCGTTCGCCATAAAGGATATTCTATTTAAAGCCTTTGGTAAACTCGGTTATTTTTTCTCGCCGATAGTTTCAAGCAGACGGTTTTTCACTATCTCGGTAATACGAACGGCGAAATTATCTCCGATAACCACAACGTCGCCCTTTGCGATAAGATTTCCGTTTACGATAATATCAACGGGAGCACCTGCCTGACGCTCCAGCTCGATTATGGTGCCCTGCTGGAACTCCAGAATTTCCTTGACCTTCTTGCTTGTGGAACCCAGCTCAACGGTAACGTTCAGCGGGATATTCATCAGCAGCTTGAGGTTGTCGTTTTCGTCCTTGCTAAGCAGCGGGGAATTGTAATCCTCGAAGCTTTTGAACTGTGCGGGACGGACGTTTACATTGGGCTGCACATACATCTGCTGCTGCTGATAGCCGTACTGAGGGGGCATACCATACTGCATATTGGGGTCGTACTGAGGGGGGTAACCATATGCGGGGGCTGCGCCGTTTGGCATCTGCTGCGGATTATAAGCCGCCTGAGAATTTTGCATCTGCGGATTATACGCCGCCTGCGGATTCTGCATTCCCATATTGGGCATCGGCTGAGCTGCGGGGGGAGGTGTCTGCATAGTGGGAGCTGACGGCTGTGCAGCTGCCGTTCCGCCGTTTAACAGAGCCTCTATCTCCTCCTGAGAAAGGGTGCCGCCGCCCGAGGACGGTGCAGGTTCTGCGGGCTTAGGACCGCCAAGCATTGCCTCTATCTGCTCCTGAGAAAGCTTTCCGTCGGGATTTTCCGCAGCCATCTTCTCAACTTCACTGGCAATGGAATCCGAAGGAGTGCTGTCAAGAGCGCTGCCGTAGCCTTCCAGCATCTTATCCGCCATAGCCTTTGCAAGGTCAATGGTCAGCACGGTTATGAATTCACTGTTTATAACGCCGTCAATGGTAATGTTGAACTTTACCTGACAAACGTATTTTTCAACGTCCTCCTCCTCAAAGTTGAAGGGCTTATCCTTGTCATGCACCTCTGCGACAGGCGTTGAAATGTCGATAGGCGTATCTATCAGCTCGGAAAGAGCCGTAGCCGAAGCGCCCATCATCTGGTTCATGACCTCGCATACGGCGGAGATATTCATCTCATCGAACTCAAAATCGTCCGTAACAACGAGGGGCTGACCCATAAGCTGATTAAGGATAAGCTGAACGTCGTTCTGCTTTAAAACCAGCACGGAAGAACCGCTTATTCCCTTTATGTACTGAATGGTAACGTGTATGGACGGTTCCAAATCGGGGTAGGACAAATTTTTTACCTGAACAACGCTGACTTGCGGAGTTGTTATCCACACCTTAGCGCCAAGCAGGTTGGAAACTGCGGTTGCGGCGGCACCCATGGTGATATTTTGTATCTCACCGATGGCGTCCTGTTCCACCTCGCCGAAGCCTTCAACAACAGGGTTTTCGCTGCTCATTATCTCCATTACCTCAATTCTTGTATATATTATCTATTTTTATAGCCTTGTGGTCATTTTTCTCGCCGAGCTTTCCGTCGAACCATATATGTTCGCCGATCTTAACGGTAACATTATCGGAAATGCTCATATTCAGGGGGATAATATCTCCCGGCTGGAGGGTGAGTATGTCATAAAGGTCAACCTGAGTTTCGCTGAGAATGGCGTCGATCTTAAGCTTGCTGTTCTTGATGCCGTTGAGTATCTCCTCACGGCGTTCGTTATCCTTGTTGATGTCGAATTTCTTTCCGTTTTTGGCAAAGCGGTCGGAGAATTTCGCCATCATGCTTTCAAGGTTCAGCGCAGGGATGCAGATGGAGATAGTGTTCTTTATCTTCCTGATTTCCAGCTCCAGCATAACGAGAATGACCACGTCATCGGGAGCGATGGACTGCAAAACTCTTGCGTTGGTTTCCACATTTGTCAGCTTCGGGTGTATCTCGATAAAGGGGTCCCACGCCTGTTTAAGGCTGGCGGTCAGCTTGTTGATAACGTTAGTCATCAGTCCGACTTCTATTTCTGTGAAATCTCTGTTTATCTCGGTAAACTGCCCGTCGCCGCCCATAAGCCTGTCTATCATACAGTAGGTCACGGGGTTGGATATCTGCATAATAACGGAGGTTTCCATAACGTCCTCGTCCTCGATGCCCATATCTATGGTAGACAGCAGGACATAATCGGGGAGAGCGTTATTGAATTCATTATACCGCTGCTCCTCTATCTGGAGCACCTCAACCTTGCAGTAAAGCCTGAGAAGTCCCGTAAGATATGAGGATACAACTCTGGCATAGGTTTCAAAGATACCCTCAACGGATTTCAGCTGCTCCTTGGTAAACTTTCGGGGCATTCTGAAATCGTAATTCTTGACGTTATTGGAATCGTTTGCTTCGATCTCCTCGAAAGCCTCCGAGCCGTTTGCGCTGAAGCTGTTGAGCAGGGCGTCTATCTGGCTTTGCGACAATACGTCAGCCATTTTCTATCCTCACCTCGGTCAATCGGATTAGATGTGTGTTATTCATTGCCTTCATTATTATTGGCAAGTGCGGGATCGTCGGACTCGGCAGCGGTCTGATCTTCCTTTTCCACGGGAAGTCCCTCGGGGTCAACGCTCTGGAGATAGTTGGGACCGAACTCCAGCTTCATAAACTCGTCAAGCACCTTGGGATCGTTATAGTCGGCGTCCTTCCTGATGAAAACCACCTCAACACGGCGGTTTTGGGTACGTCCCTCACTGGTGTTGTTATCGGAAATGGGGCGGTATTTACCGTAGCCCGTTGCGGAATATTTCGATGAATCGCTGATATTCATGGAGATCAGGTGATTTACCACGGCATCGGCACGTCC
>JAEDOB010000071.1 GCA_016302225.1 Oscillospiraceae bacterium
GTCCAGCTGCTTGCCTTTGCGGGGTCAAAACCGTAAGGCGTCAATTCGTTGAGAGATATGTCGGAAAGCGCATAGATGTTGAAAATGCACCCAAAATCGGTCAATGCAGTGTTTTTGCTTACATCAAGGCTTGTGAGCTTATTGTTATTTAAAGTCAAATATTCAAGTTCGGCAATGCTGCTTATATCAAGGTCGGTGATCTGATTATCGTCGAAGTACAGACATTCCAAAACAGTATTTTCCACATTAAGGCTTGTAAGCTGATTTCTATCACATTGCAAATACTGCAAATTGGGATTGTTGCTCACATCAAGGCTTGTAAGCTCGTTGTTTGAACACCACAGCTTTTGCAGCTTTGAAAAATGCTCAATACCCGTAAGGTCTGCGACAGTATTCGGGTTATCTCTTGTTCCCGAAACGCTTATGCTGGTAACAGCATTCAGCTCTTTCTGTGAAAGAATACCATTTTTATCTTCGTCAAATGTCGATACATACTGTCTGAATGTATTATCGGGGAAGTTAGCTTCACTAATCGCCACATCACCCTCAGCCATTTTCAGTTCAGGTTCCACCGAAGCAATATCCCCGAAAAACTCATCAACCGCCGCAGCCCCCACTGAGCCTAAGCAGGACGCTGCCACCATTACCGAACAGACTGCCGCAGCGATTTTTCTGCTTTTTTTATTCATCTGTCAAAGACCTCCATATCATAATTTTACCGTAAAATTGAAAATATCGGTACAATTCTAAGTATAAGAAATTATAAAAAATGTTTCAATGCAAAAAACAAAATCGAAAACGAACAAACCGTAAATTTAATATAAACCATAACGAATTTTAGTGAAAAGCGTCGATTTGAAGTCTGTGCACAAAGCTTTTACGGAATAACCGATTTTTTATTTTCTCCGCCTTCAACTTTGGAGCAAGACAACAAAAAAACGGGTGTCCCCGAATTTAGCGGAAACACCCGATAATTGATATTTGTTGATTATCCGAAAATATGTCAGACAGGAACAATACTCAGCAGAACGCCCGCTGCAACTGCGGAACCGATAACGCCTGCAACATTGGGACCCAGGGCGTGCATAAGCAGGAAGTTGGAGGGGTTGTACTGCGCTCCCACCTTCTGGGAAACTCTTGCAGCCATAGGAACTGCGGAAACGCCCGCCGAACCGATAAGGGGATTTACCTTGCCCTTTGTTGCCCAGCACATGATCTTTCCAAACAGAACGCCCGATGCAGTACCTACGCAGAATGCCACAACGCCCAGTGCAAGTACCATCAGGAACTTTGCATTGATAATGTTTGCTGCGGTGGTGGTCGCACCAACGGAAATTCCCAGGAAGATAGTGATGATATTCATCAGCTCGTTCTGAGCGGTCTTGCAAAGACGGTCAACAACGCCGCTTTCCTTGAACAGGTTGCCCAGCATAAGCATGCCGACCAGCGGAGCAGCCGAGGGGATAAGCAGAGAAATTACGACGGTAACAACGATAGGGAAGATGATCTTCTCGGTCTTGGAAACCTCACGGAGCTGTGTCATAACGATCTTGCGCTCCTTGTCGGTGGTGAGAAGCTTCATAATAGGCGGCTGGATAATGGGAACCAGAGCCATATAGGTGTAAGCGGCGAGGGCGATGTTTCCGACATCTATCTCAAATGCCACACCGTCGGGAGATGCACCCGCAGCCAGCAGACGGCTTGAAACGTAAATAGCCGTAGGACCGTCAGCACCGCCGATGATAGCGATGGAGCCTGCCTCCTGAGGAGTGAAGCCCAAAGCGGCTGCACCGATAAATGTCAGGAAGATACCTGCCTGCGCGGCGGCACCCAGCAGAAAGCTTTTGGGGTTGGCGATCAGGGGACCGAAATCGGTCATACAGCCGATGCCGAGGAAGATAAGCGGGGGATAAATCTGCAGCTTAACGCCCAGATAGAGCAGGTCAAGCAGTCCGCCCTCGTGCAGTATCTTCGCAAAATCAAGCTCTTTTCCGCCGCTGATGTCAAACAGCTCGGGGTGATACATTTCAGCACCCGGCAGATTTGTAAGCAGCATACCAAATGCGATAGGCAGGAGGAGCAGAGGTTCAAACCCCTTCTTTATCGCAAGATACATAAACACAAAGGAGATAAGTATCATCAGCCCCGACTGCCAAGTCATATTGGCAAAGCCCGACTGCGACCATAATTCTCCGATGGTACTCAGAAAACCGTCCAACATAAATATTATCTGACCTTTCCTTAGATTTTAAAAGCCGCAGCAGACATCAGAAGCTGCTTGTCATTTCGGAACGTGCGGCAGCACCCCATGCGTTTCTTCTCGGTGCGGAACGCTTTACGCTCTTTATGGCATACACGGTACCGTCAGCCTCTGCCATTGCAGCAACGGCGGCTGCGATAACTGCGATGACCTCGTCGTCATCGGCTGATGCAGCGGCGGGGGCGGGTTTCGCGGGCACTGCGGGCTTTGGGGCGGGTGCAGGCTTTGCGTCCTTCTTTGATGTTCTTAATGCTTCAAAAATTTTGCCCATAATTGTGATAGCCGCAATAAGAAGAACAAGTCCCAGAAATACCACGACGAGTCCTGTCAAAACGACCGTGAAGACATAGCTCCATTCCATTTGCACGGATAAAACATCTCCTTTTTGTGTAATTAGCCGAATTCCGACATATTACAATCATTATCCAAATTATTATACCGTATTTTTGACAAAAAAGCAATATAGAATTTTATAATTATTATTCAAACTTTTTATGAATGTTATCCGACAGGACGGACAAAAAATATTTAACAGATTTTTCGGATAAAATACTTAAAAAGCACACTGTTATATGCTAAAATACCTTTCATACATAAATTTTTTGGAGGTAACCATATGGAAAATGAAGCAGTTGTAAAAATCGAAGAAAATATCTCCGACGGAGTGGATTTTCTTTCCAAAATATGGGACAGTATCCTTCACTTTCTGCCGACGCTGATATTTGCTCTTGTCGTTTACATAGTTTGCGCTATCGTTATGAAAATAGTAATGAAGCTGGTGGATAAGGGCGGCGATTCGGGCAAGATAGACAAGACCATCTACCGTTTCCTGCGTTCGCTCATAAGCATTGCCATGAAGTGCATTACGGTCATAACTGTGCTGTCGGTGCTGGGAGTGCCTATGACGTCCATTATTGCTGTGATAACCACGGCAGGCGTTGCCATAGGTCTTGCGTTGAAGGACAGTCTGGGAAATATCGCAGGCGGATTTCTCATTATGATAACAAAGCCCTTTAAGATAGGCGATTATGTGTCCTTCGGCGGCGTTGAGGGAACTGTTGAGGAGATTGGCATTGTGGGAACTGCCATCAGAACGGTGGATAACAAGATAATCCATTGTCCCAACGGCTCGGTGTCCACATCTACCGTGACCAATTTCAGCGAAGAAGCTACAAGGCGTGTTGACATTAATTTCAGTATCGACTACGAGGACGATTTCAGAAAGGCTGAGAAGATAATCGGTGATGTGCTTTCCGCTCACAGGCTTATTCTCGACGATCCCGCTCCTACCGTAAGAGTGGTAAGCCACGCAGACAGCGCAATAGTTATCACCACGAGGGCATGGGTAAAGACGGAAAATTACTGGGACGTTTACTTCGACCTGATGGAGCAGGTCAAGGAGGCGTTTGACAAGAACGGCATTTCCATTCCCTTTAACAAGCTTGATGTTAATGTCAGAAATGACGAGAAATAATTGTTTGCGGCAAATTAAAGGCGGTCTAACCGATAATTGTTCGGTCAGACCGCCTGATTTTTTTATATGAACTTACTTTGCGTCAACCAGCGCAGCCATATCGTAAAGACCCGCTTTCTGTTCTGCAAGGAAAACGGCGGCGTTTACCGCACCTACCGCAAACACCTGCTTTGAAGCAGCCTGATGGGACAGGGTGATGACCTCGTCACGTCCTGCGAAGATAATATCGTGTTCGCCGACTATGGTGCCGCCTCTGATGGAGTGCATACCTATCTCGTTATGCTCTCTCTTTTTGCGCATGGAATGGCGGTCGTAGATGTACTGATACTTGTTGTCCAGAGTTTCGTTGATGGAGTTTGCCAGCATAATAGCAGTTCCGCTGGGAGCGTCAATCTTCTGATTGTGGTGCTTTTCGACTATCTCAATATCAAACTGATCTCCCAGAATTGAAGCCGCAGTTTTTGCCAGCTTGCACAGCAGATTTATTCCCAGGGACATATTGAATGTAAAGAACACGGGAATCTGCTCCGATGCCTTCTTTATCTTTTCTATCTGCTCGGGGGAATAGCCTGTGGTTGCGAAAACGACGGCTGTTCCCGTGGAAAGTCCGTATTCCAGAAGTCCGTCCAGAGAAGCTGGGTGGGAGAAGTCGATAATAACATCGGGCTTTGCGGCAAGCTCACGGGGATTTGCCACAATGGGGAAATCCGCATAAGGCTCGGTGTTGATGTCGATACCGCCGACCACCTTGCAGTCGCTGCGTTCGGAAATGACAGAATTGATAACTCTGCCCATTTTTCCGTTTGCGCCGCAGATAACAATATTAACCATTTTTATCGTCCTTTCGGGAAATTACTTGATAAGTCCCAGCTTTTCCATAGAAGCCCTGAGAGTTGCCTTGTTAGCGTCGGTCATTTCCATAAGGGGCATTCTGAGGACACCTGCGTTCATTCCGCAGAGGTTCATAGCCTCCTTAACGGGAATGGGGTTTACGTCGATAAACAGGTTGTTGATAAATTCCAGAAGGCTTATCTGCAGCTTCTGAGCCTCGGCAAAATTGTTGTCAAGGCAGAACCTGCACATATCGTGAGTTTCCTTTGGCATAACGTTTGAAAGTACGGAAATAACGCCCTTTCCGCCCAAAGACATAATGGGAACTATCATATCATCGTTGCCGCTGTAAACGTCGATCTTGTCGCCGCAGGCAGCGATGAGCTTTGCAACATAGCCGATGTTTCCGCTTGCCTCCTTTACAGCGCAGATATTCTTGTGCTCGGCAAGGGTCTTGATGGTGTCAACAGCCATGTTCACGCCTGTTCTGCCGGGGATATTGTAAAGGATAAGGGGGATATTTACAGCGTCTGCAATAGCGGTGAAGTGCGCTACAAGACCTCTCTGGGACGCCTTGTTATAGTAGGGGGTAACTACCAGCAGAGCGTCAACGCCCGCTGCTTCTGCCTCCTTGGAAAGGGAAATGGCATAAGCGGTGTCGTTGCTGCCGGTTCCTGCGATAACGGGAACTCTCTTTGCGGTCCTCTTTACGCAGTAGCGGATGCACTCGATATGCTCCTCGTCGGTCATGGTGGACGCTTCGCCCGTTGTACCGCAGACGATGATAGCGTCGGTGCCGTTTTCGATCTGATAGTCAATGTTCTTTCCGAACTGTTCAAAGTTAATGGAACCGTCAGCGTTCATAGGAGTTACGATAGCAACGCCTGCGCCTGTAAAAATAGTATTCTTCATAAAAATCGATCCTTTCAAAGCGAATGATTCAATTCATTTCGATCGTGTAGGTAAGCCAGCTGTCGGGGGAATATTTTCCGCCTATCTTATTGTAAAAGCATCTTGCGGGGTGGTTCCAGTCAAGGCATTTCCATTCCAGACGGGCGCAGGATTTTTCCTTGGCTGTCTGTTTTGCGGATTCAAAGAATTTTTCGCCGATACCGTTTCTGCGGTATTCCTCGTCAATGAAAATATCCTCGATATACATTACCCGCTTGCCCGAAAATGTAGCTATCTTATAGAAATAATATGTCATAATCCCCACGGGAATGCCGTCCTGCTCGGCAATTGTTACCGACAGTCCGTTTTCCTCGTTCATAAGCCTTGTGAGGGCTTCGGGAGTGATATTGCAGACATCGCCCAGCTTTTCGTATTCCGCAAGCTTTTTCAGATAGCCCACAATAAGTGCGGCATCAGCGTCCGTCCCTTTTCTGAGTGTAATGCTCATCAGTCAAAATAGCCCTTTGCAGCCAGAAGCTCAGCCATCAGAACGGCACCGCCTGCTGCACCTCTCAGGGTGTTGTGGGACAGACCTATAAACTTGTAATCAAAGAGAGTATCTTCTCTCAGACGACCTGCGGAAACTGCCATGCCGTTTTCAAGATTTCTGTCAAGCTTAGCCTGAGGACGGTTATCCTCCTCAAAATAGTGGATAAACTGCTTGGGAGCAGAGGGAAGTCCCAGCTCCTGGGGAACGCCGCTGAAGCTTTCCCAAGCCTTGATGATCTGCTCCTTGGTGGGTTTCTTCT
The DNA here is from genome assembly GCA_016302225.1 of Oscillospiraceae bacterium. Taxonomy (GTDB): domain Bacteria; phylum Bacillota; class Clostridia; order Oscillospirales; family Ruminococcaceae; genus UMGS1889. Next base: position 6,266 of record JAEDOB010000071.1, read on the forward strand.
TGAAGGTTACGTAAACTGCGGCAGTGTGTCCGTCGGAAACGGGAACTCTCAGGCACTGAGCGGTGATAACAGGCTCGGTTGCATTGACGATCTTTCCGCCTTCAACCTTGCCCCAGATCTTCAGAGGCTCCTGCTCGGACTTTTCCTCCTCGCCGCCGATGTAGGGGATAACGTTGTCAACTATTTCGGGCATTGTTTCAAAGGTCTTGCCTGCGCCGCTGATAGCCTGATATGTACATACAACAGCCTTTTCAACGCCGAATTCCTTCATCAGAGGGTGGAACAGGGGAACATAGCTCTGGAGGGAGCAGTTGGACTTAACTGCGATAAATCCTCTCTTTGTGCCCAGTCTTTCTCTCTGGGACTTGATTACCTCGATATGCTCGGGGTTCAGCTCGGGGACTACCATGGGAACGTCGGGAGTTCCTCTGTGTGCGGAGTTATTGGAAACAACGGGGCATTCAGCCTTTGCGTAGGCTTCTTCGAGAGCCTTTATTTCGTCCTTCTTCATATTAACTGCGCAGAAAACGAAGTCAACGGAGGAAGAGATCTTATCAATGTCGGCTGTTGCGTCCATAACTATCATATCCTTGAGATTTTCGGGGATAGGGGAGGTCATAGCCCACTTGTTCCCGATAGCGTCCTCAAGTCTTTTGCCTGCGGAACGTGCGGAGGCTGCAACTACCTCTACCTTAAACCAAGGGTGATTTGCAAGGAGCAGGCAGAATCTCTGTCCTACCATACCCGTTGCGCCGATGATACCAACCTTATACTGCTTCATTTCGATCATTTCTCCTTTTGATTTTATTGGATCAAATAAAAAACCGACGGAAAATTACTTTTCGGTCGGTCATCATACAATTCAAAGAAATATTGACATATGAATTATTATAGTGTATAATAATATGTCGATAGCTCTCCATCAAACGCCGAGTATAACTTCGGCGGAAGTATGATGACAATTGCATATCTCTTAAATATGCAACCAGAATTACGGCTTGCCTGACCGTATCCTTCGGCGATATTGCCTTTCGCACCCGATTTGACGGCTTGGCTGCCTGTTCGGGGCTACTTTTCTTTATCGCACCTCTATCTGATTACACCTATATTATCATCTTTTTCGCTGATTGTCAAGGGGTAATAATTACTTTTTTTGAAATATTTTTTTACGGCGGGGAGAACGGGACTAAAGAAAGGCGTCAGGCGGGAGGGAAGGCGGAAGATTTTGTCTATGCTATGGGCAGCAAAGCTCAGTTACATTTACAAAAAAAGGCTGCGGCTGCGCACAAGGCTGCATATCCCACAAAGGTAAAATCTCAAAAAATGAAAGGATAAACATAAATGAAAAAATCTGATTTTTACTATGACCTGCCCGAGGAGCTGATAGCTCAGACTCCCGTTGAACCGAGAAATGCGTCACGGCTCATGTGCGTTGACAGAAAAAGCGGTGAGATAGAACACGCACATTTTTATAATCTATGCGAAAAGCTTAAAAAAGGTGACCTGCTGGTGCTGAATGATTCGAGGGTGCTGCCTGCCCGTCTTTACGGCGAAAAGGAGGGCACGGGCTCGTTTATTGAGTTCCTGCTTTTGGAGCAGAAGGGGGACAAGCTTTGGGAAATTCTTGTCCGTCCGGGAAAAAAGGCAAAGCCCGGGACACGCTTTTCCTTCGGCGGCGGAAAGCTTCGTGCGGAGATAATCGACACCGTTGAGGGCGGAAACCGTCTGGCAAAATTTGAGTGCGAGGGGAATTTCTTTGCCGTTCTGGAGGAGATAGGTCAGATGCCGCTGCCGCCGTACATTACCCAAAAACTGGAAAATCGTGAGCGTTATCAGACGGTATATTCAAAGGAGCTTGGTTCTGCCGCTGCGCCTACTGCGGGACTGCATTTCACTCCCGAAATGCTGGACGAAATTCGGGCAATGGGCGTGAATATTGCCTATGTTACGCTGCACGTCGGTTTGGGCACCTTCCGTCCCGTTAAGGAGGACAATGTTCTCGACCATAAGATGCACAGCGAACATTATTGGCTGCCCGCCGAAACTGCGGAGCTTATCAACAAGACCAAGGCTGAGGGGGGACGTGTTATTGCCGTAGGGACTACCTCCTGCCGTACCCTGGAAAGCGTCGGGACCTTCTTCGGTGAGATCTCCGAGAAGAGCGGGTACACGGACATTTTTATATATCCCGGCTACGAGTTCAAGGTCATTGACGGGCTTATCACCAATTTTCATCTGCCCGAAAGCACGCTGATTATGCTGGTTTCCGCTTTTATGGGATATGAGAATACCATGAATGCGTACAAGGTGGCTGTTGAGGAGCGTTACAGATTTTTCAGCTTCGGAGATGCTATGTTTATTTCGTAAAAAATCTTGAAATTTGCTTGTGGATATGGTATAATAACTTAAAGCGTTAAAGCAAATTTATCGGAGGCGTTTGCAATGATAATTACTGTTGTTGGATTGGGACTGATAGGCGGTTCGCTGGCGAAAACCATTAAAAAGCACACCGACCATACCGTTTACGGCGTCGATATAGACAAGGAAACTGTTAATATGGCTGTTTCCCAAGGAGCCATAGACAGCGAAACGGACGATCTGGGGCTGGCGGATATTACCATTGTTGCTCTTTATCCCGTGGGGACTATCGACTACATAAGGGAGAATGCTTCACGGTTCAAGAAGGGCAGCATCGTCATTGACACCTGCGGTATAAAAAAGGCGATAACCGACGGTGTAAGCGAGATTCTTGCGGAGAACGGCGTTACCTTTATCGGCGTTCACCCTATGGCGGGACGGGAATTTTCGGGGTTTGCCTATGCCCTTGACAATCTTTTCGACAATGCAAGCTTTATCATTACGCCGACGGAATATGTTTCCGAAGCAAAGCTTAATTTTCTGACGGATTTTGCCTATTCTATCGGATTTAAGAAGGTAGTTACCGCAACGCCCAAGGAGCATGACGAGATAATTGCGTTCACCAGCCAGCTTGCTCATGTTGTTTCCAACGGTTACATAAAAAGCCCCACTCATCTGAAACAGCTGGGTTTCAGTGCGGGTAGTTTCCAAGATCTCACCAGAGTTGCAAAGCTCAACGAGGATATGTGGACGCCTCTTTTTCTCATGAATAAAGAGCCTCTTTGCTTTGAGAT
>JAEDOB010000072.1 GCA_016302225.1 Oscillospiraceae bacterium
CGGGGGCGCTGCCCCTCGACCCTGCCACCTTTGAAAAGGTGGACGAAACTTTTATCTTTTTTCTTTTTTGGAGGTTTTAGTTTGTCTGCAAAAAATATCCTGAAAAAAACAGCGGCTGTGCTTTGCGCTTTCGCTGTCTGGACAGCTTGTCTGACATATCTGCCAAACAGCGCAAATCTGCTGACAGTTTCCGCAGGAAAATCCCTTTCCGAATTGGAATCAGAGAAAAAACAGCTTGCCGACGAGAAAAAACAGGTCAAAAGCAAGCTTGCCGAGCTGGAAAAAAGTGCCGAGGAACAGGAGCAGTATCAGGCATATTACGCCGAGCAGATAGCCATTCAGGAAAAGGAGCTTGACATTGTAAACGCTCAGGCTGACGAGCTGGAAGCTCAGATCTCCGACCTGAACGACCGCATTGAACGTCAGAAGGAGGACATTGACAAAAGCATTGAAATGTTCCGTGACAGGCTTCGGGCTATGTATATTGCGGGAGATGCAAGCTATGCTTCGGTAATTGCGGGTTCGTCCGACTTTTACGATGTGCTTGCCCGTCTTGAAATGGTAAAGCGTATGTCCGTCCGTGACAAGGAAATGATAGATGACTTAAATGCTCAGCTTGACACATATAACACCGACTGCGAAACCCTGAACACCCGTCTTGACAAGCAGAAGCAGACCATCACCGAGCAGGAAACGCTTCTTGCCGAGCTGCAGGACAGCTACAATAATTCCGTGGAAGTCCTTGAAATGATAAACAAGGAGGCGGAGGATTACGCCGCACGTTCCGAGGAGATAGATGCCGAGGAGGAAGAGGTTGAAAAGGCACTTCAGGCGGAGATAAAGCGTCTGGCTTCTCAGGAGAAGGTGTTTATCGGTTCCGATTTTACATGGCCTGCTCCACAGGTCCACAACACCTCAGATGTGTACGGCTGGCGTGACCTTTTCGGTAAGCAGAATTTCCACAAGGGCGTTGACATTACCAAGCCCGGCTGTGCGGGGAAGGACATTGTGGCGGCGCAGGCGGGGACGGTAATTCTGGCGCAAAAGACCTACACCCCCGGTTACAGCTACGGAAAATACGTCATTATCGACCACGGCGGGGGATATACCACCCTTTACGGTCACTGCAGCGAGGTTTACGTTTCTGTGGGGCAGACCGTTACAAAGGGGCAGAAGATAGCCGCTATCGGCAACACGGGAAATTCCTACGGGGCGCATCTCCATTTTGAGGTAAGAATAAACGGTCAGCACACCGACCCGATGAAATTCTACAAAAAGCAATAGTTTTCGAGGTATACTATGTTTAACAAGAAAATATCCGTCGGCATAACTGTCAGCCTAATGGCGGTCACGGCGGCGATAACATTTGTTATTACAAATAATTACTCTCTCAGCCTGTTCAATTCAAAGGTGCAGAGCGTTACCGAGCGAGAGGAAATTTATACCAAGCTCAGTGAGCTGGACAGCTTTGCGAGGACAAAATTCTATAAGGAGATCGACGAGGACTATCTTATGGAATGTATCGCAAAGGGCTATATTTTCGGATTGCAGGATAATTACGCAGAATATTACACCGCCGAGGAGTACGCAAAGGTAACTCAGAAGGATTCGGGCTACACCATGGGCTTGGGCTTTACCTTTGATAAGGAGGAAAGCGGCTACATCAAGGTGACCTCCGTTATGGTAAACACCGCCGCCCATGAAGCGGGAATGCAGGCGGGAGATGTTATCCTTGCGGTAAACGACACGGACGTTATCGCATACGAAGGCGGTTACAATGAAGCTGTTGCCCTGCTTGACTGCGCAGAGGGCACTAAGGTAAAGCTGGCTGTCCGCAGACGTGTTGAGGCTGAGGGGGCAGAGGCTACCGTTCCGCCGCAGTTTCTGAATTTCGAGCTGGTTTCAAGGCGAGATGAAATTGTCAGCGTTACGGGACGTATGATAGATGACCGTTACGCATATATAAAAATATCCACCTTCAATTCCAAGACCGCAGAGCAGCTTAAAGCAAAGCTTGACGAGCTGACGGCGGCAGGTGCGGCGGGAATAGTTTTCGATGTCAGAGATAATCTGGGCGGGCTGGTTACATCGCTCAGCGACTGTCTGAATCTTATTATCGGCGAATGCGACCCCGTTACCGCCGAGTACAAGGACAGGACGGAGGTAACCGTTCACACTACCGCCGAAACAGAGATAAAGCTACCCATTACCGTGCTGGTAAACGGAAAGACTGCAAGCTGCTCCGAGCTTTTCGCCCTTGCGCTCAGGGACGAGAAAAACGCTCAGCTTGTGGGAACTCTCACCTACGGAAAGGGCGTTATGCAGACCACTCACAAGCTGCGTGACGGAAGTGCCGTAAAGGTGACGGTGGCTGTTCTGAAAACCAAAAACAGCGGCGAATTCACGGGAGTGGGCGTTAAGCCAAACTTTGAAATGGAGCTGCCCGACGGCATTGATTCCAAAAATATCACCATTGAGCAGCAGCTGAACGGGCTGGACACTCAGCTTTCAAAGGCGTTGGAGGTCCTTGATACCACTCTCGGTCAGCAGCCTGTCGCAAAAACGGAATAATTTATCCTTTGATATAAAAAATAACTTTCGGAGGGATATACAATGGCATTAACCTTGAAGCAAACCATCTACAAACGCAAAAGCATAAGAAGCTATGAAGCAACACCTGTGGATCAGCAGACGCTTTTGTCCATTCAGGATTTTGCGGAAAACAAGCTAAAGCAGCTGGACGAGGATAGTCCGCTGAAAACCGTTGCAAGGCTTACCACCGCCACAAGCATCAAATCCATGGCACGCTGGAAGGCTCCTCACTATTACGTTCTTTTTGCCGATACAAGCGACAGCGATTACGAGATGAAGCTGGGCTTTATGTATCAGCAGCTTGACCTGTACATTCAGAGTCTGGGCGTCGGCACCTGCTGGCTGGGTTCGGCAAAGCTTGCCCCGGGTGTCTGCGGTGAGGACGGTTTGAAGTATTACATAACCTTGGCTTTCGGCAAGGCAAAGGGTGAGATGTACCGTTTCACAGATGACTTCAAGCGCAAGGAAAGAAAGGCTATCTCCGACGTTGTGGACTCCCGCTTGGAGCCTGCAAGACTTGCTCCCTCCGCAAATAACGGTCAGCCCTGGTATTTCCTCCATGACGGAAAGTTTATGGACGTTTACAGCTCGGGCGGGGGACTTATGTCAAAGGTAACGGGCGATTTTTCCAACTTTGACATTGGCTGTGCGCTTGCTCATATGTATGTGGACAATCCCGAAACCTTCCGCTGGGTTAAGATTAAGGAGCCTAAGACGGTCAAGGGCTGTAAGTATATGGGTACATTCAGAATGTGATTTTTTTAATTTCACTTAGACAACAGAAAAGCTGTCGGTTTTTGCTGAACCGACAGCTTTTATTTTTATGCCATTGCTCCATCGGGGGAAACGTTTTTAATTTCCAAAATCGACTTATCCTTTGCTTTCAGTTCCTCCTTGCAGGTGTACATCTTCTGGTCGGCACTGTGGATAGCGGCGTTTATATCCTCTCCCGCACGGCAGACCTGACTTCCCAAAGCGACGGCAAGGGGAAAATCGGGGTTATTGTTTTCACGGTAAAGCCGAAGCTCCTCGAAGAACACATTGCAGTACATCTCCGTGTTGACCGCCGATTCTGCAATGCAGACAAACTCATCTCCGCCGATACGGTAGCATTTCCCCAGCGGCGAGAAAACCTGTTTTATGACCTCCGAGGCGGCGATTATCATTTTGTCGCCCGTCTGATGACCTATATTGTCGTTGACATATTTCAGGTTGTTGATGTCGAACATAAAGAAGGTGTAGCTCCCGCTTTTGTCAAGGGCGGCAATGCGCTCCTTGTAGGCGGTGCGGTTGCCCATTCCCGTAAGACCGTCCTCATAGGCAAGACGGCTGATAAGCTCGGCTTCTGCGCCCTTTTTCACCATCTGTGCGGTGTAGCTGAGGGTGCATATTCCCAGGGTGATTATGTAGATGAGCAGACCTATTCGGGTAAACAGCTCGCTGTCGTTGACGCCGCCCATACGGTATCTTACAATGTCAATGGCGGCAAAAACGGCGATAACTGCCATTCCCACGGAGGACACTATATCCGTTTTTTCAACGTTTTTACGTTTAAAGCAGCGGACATAGCCCGTGTAAAGTATGCAGACGCAGGCAATGCCTATGGTAATATGCGTAAGCGTCAGAGTTTCGTGGAAATCCTTTATCCCCGCAAAATGCAGTACGCAGCAGACCAAAAAATTCAGCACGGACATTATGCAGACTGTCGGCACCAGCCTACTGTTTTTCTCGCCTATATCCCGCTGATGGAACAGGAAAAGGGGCAGGATTATCAGCATAAGGCTCATGCAGGCTAAGTTGTGGACAGCACCTGTGTTTTCCGTGAAAAAGTTCAGGAATTTGGTTTCCACCAGTGCCCAGCAGGAGGTCATAGAGGCGAAAATACCCAGATAGAGCATCTCATTATTTACTGTTTTTGCGGATATTTCGACCAGAAAATGCAGGAGTATCAGCAGAATTCCCGTGAAAAGCATAATGATACAGGTAGCCGCTCCGATAACACGCTCGCCTATGGCAGTTGAGATAAGCTGCGACGTTCTGCCTATCTTGAAATTATCCAGATAACAGCCCGAATCATCATAGCAGGGGGTGAAAAGTATCTCCATAAGCCTGCCGCCGTCGGAGGTGTCAAGGGGAATGTCTATCCAAACCGTTCCCACCGATTTTCCGTAAAGGGGCTGAATATCGGCAGTTTTTTGGACAAGCTCACGGCTGCCGTCCTCGTTTACGAAATATATTTGGGCTTCACTGTTTTTCAGACGGAAATTCAGGGAGTAACCCTTTTCGGTAATTTCGGGGAGCCGTGCAAAAAAGCTCAGAGTTTTTCCCGTTCCATAGCCCACAATTTCGGAAGGCTCCGACGTGTCCGCAGGGAGAGTCAGCTCCTCGTCAAGATACCAGCTTTCGTTAAAATCCATAAATTGGTTTTTCTCGGCGGGACTGTCCTTTATAACAGAATATATAAGCAGGGCGAAGGTAGCCGCTATTGCTGCCAGATAAAATATAAATGATACCGAAGTGATTTTTTGTCTTTTCAACCTATTCACCTCATATTTTTGCAGATATTTATATTTTATCAGATTTCCCCGAAATTGTCAACAAAAACATAATTTTTTAGTGAGAAATGTTGAGTGATGAAAGTTGAATTAAAATAACTCCACATTCAATTCAACACTCAACATTAAAAAGTGTTCTACTGCGGGACGGGAAACCCGTCCCCTACAATAATTCGAATAAATTTCACATTCAATTCAACACTCAACACTCAACACTCAACACTCCACTTTGTAGTCCTTGTCCTCGACTGCCTTTTTCAGTACATCAAAGGGTATTACGTCTGACATGGTGACAACAGCTTCGCCCTTTTCGTGGCTGACATCTGCGGAAATAACGCCGGGGACAGCCTCCAGAGCCTTCTTGACAGTCGCTTCGCAGTGACCGCACATCATACCTTCGATCTTCATTGTAACTGACATAGCTTTTTTCTCCTTTTTGGTTTTGATTTTTTTATCCTTATGCGTGTCCCGAATGTTCACAAGGTTAAGCCTGAGAGCATTTGAAACTACGCAGAAGCTTGACAGACTCATTGCCGCCGCCGCAAACATGGGGTTCAGCCGCAAATTGAACAGCGGTATCAGCGCACCCGCCGCAAGGGGAATTCCAACAGCATTGTAGAAAAACGCCCAGAATAGGTTCTGACGGATATTCCTAAGTGCGGCACGGCTCAGCCTTACAGCTGCGGGAACGTCGCTCAGACGGCTGTTCATCAGCACAACATTTGCGGCGTCAATGGCAATATCCGTGCCCGCACCCACGGCGATACCGATGTCTGCACGGGTGAGAGCGGGTGCGTCGTTGATGCCGTCGCCCACCATTGCGGTTTTTCCTTCGGTCATAAGCTTGCGGACAACGGCTTCCTTTCCGTCGGGAAGAACGCCCGAAATTACCTCGTCAATGCCCGCCTGCGCTGCTATCGCTTTGGCGGTGCGCTCGTTATCTCCCGTGAGCATCACAACTCGGATTCCCATATTTTTCAGCTCGGAAACTGCCTGCCTGCTGTCCTCCTTGATGGTGTCCGCAACGGCAATAATTCCCGTCAAACGGCGGTTTTTGCAGAAGAAAAGGGGAGTTTTCCCGCTTTCGGACAGCTTTTCGGAGATGGTTATCATATCCTCGGGAATGTCCGCAGCGGTCTTTACAAATTTCAGATTTCCCGCCGATAAAACGTCATTTCCGCAGGACGCTGTAAGCCCGTTTCCGGGAAGTGCCTTGAAATTTGTCACATCAAAACGGGTCGCACCGCTCTTTTCCGCATATTCCGTGACCGCCCTTGCAAGGGGGTGCTCGCTTTTTGTTTCAAGGGAATATGCGTCGGAGATAAGCTCGTTTTCGTCAGCGTCATTTGCGGGGATAATGTCGGTAACTGCGGGCTTTCCGCTGGTGACGGTGCCTGTTTTGTCAAGGACGGCAATGGCGGTCTTTCCCGCTTCTTCAAGGGCTGCGGCGGTCTTGAAGAGTATGCCGTTTTTGGCTCCCACGCCGTTTGCCACCATAATTGCCACAGGCGTTGCCAGACCCAGGGCGCAGGGGCAGCTTATAACAAGGACGGAAATTCCCCGTGCAAGGGCAAATCCGAAGCTTTCGCCCGCTAACAGCCAGATAACCGTCGTAACTGCGGCAATGGCAATGACCGTGGGCACGAATATCCCCGAAACCTTGTCGGCAGCCTTTGCAATGGGTGCTTTGGTGGCTGCGGCGTCGCTGACCATTCGGATAATTTCCGCAAGTGCCGTGTTCTCGCCCACACGGACGGCTTTACATTTCATAAAGCCCGACTGATTTATGGTGGCGGCGAAAACCCTGTCCCCAACGGTCTTGTCTGCGGGGATGCTTTCGCCCGTAACTGCGGACTCGTCGACTGCGCTGTGTCCCTCCGTGACCGTTCCGTCTGCGGGAATGGCTGCCCCGGGGCGGACGATGAAAACATCTCCCACGGACAGTTCATCTGCGGGGATTTCGACCTCCACACCGTCACGGAGAATGACTGCGGTTTTCGGGGAAAGCTTCATCAGCCCCTTCAAAGCGTCGGTGGTTTTGCCCTTGGAACGGGCTTCAAGGGTTTTTCCGACGGTTATGAGGGCAAGTATCATGGCGGCGGATTCAAAGTAGAATTCGTGCATATAGGACATAACGGCTTGGCTGTCCCCCGCAAGCTGTGCGTCGGTCATGGCGAAAAGGGCATAGGTGCTGTAAACAAACGCTGCCGCCGAGCCGAGGGCAACAAGAGTGTCCATATTAGGCGATCTGTGGACAAGACCTTTGAAGCCGTTTACGAAAAATTTTTGGTTTATGACCATAACGGCGACCGTCAGCAGCAGCTGGACAAGTCCCATGGCAACGTGATTTCCCTCGAAAAATGCGGGAAGTGGAAATCCCCACATGGTATGCCCCATTGAAAAGTACATCAGCACTGCAAGAAATCCCACCGACCAGATAAGCCGCTGCTTTAACAGGGGCGTTTCCTTGTCGGCAAGGGCGTTTTCATCGGGCTTTTCGGCGGCTTTGCCCTTTTCCGTTGCGCCGTAGCCTGCCTTTTCAACGGCGGCGATTATTTCGGCGGGGGCTGCCGTTCCCTCAACGCCCATGGAATTTGTCAGCAGGCTGACCGAGCAGGAGGTAACGCCGTTCACATCGGAAACCGCCTTTTCCACACGGGCTGAGCAGGCGGCGCAGCTCATTCCCGTGACGTTAAATTGCTTCATTTCTCTTGATTTCTCCTTTAACAATATAAACTATCTGCTGTGTGTTCCCCAGCCGAATGGAGGAAACACACATGAAAAATTATTTCATCAGCTTTTGTATTGTCAGCAGTAAATCGTCGATAACGTCGTCCTTGCCGTTTCGTATATCCTCGGCAACACAGGTGCGGATATGCTCCGACAGCAGCTCCTTGTTAAAGGAATTGAGTGCGGCGGTGGCGGCTGTCACCTGAATGATTATGTCGGTGCAGTAGGCGTCCTCTTCGACCATATTTTTTATTCCCCTTATCTGTCCTTCAATGCGGTTCAGTCGGTTCAAAAGGCGTTTATGCTCCTCCTCGGAACGCAGCTTTGTACGCTTGCAGCACTCACATTTTTCTTCGCTCATATTGTTTGCTCCTTTCGATTGTCTGTATATATTATATACCCCTAGGGGGTATTTGTCAAGAGGCTTTATAAAATTATTTGCATTTTCCGATAAGATATGCTATACTTATAAATGAACTTTAATTTAGTCTATGAAAGGAATGTATAAAATGAAAACTATCGGAATAATTGCGGCAATGCCGTCTGAGGTAAAGGACATTCGTGAGGCACTGGGTGAGCCTGAGGTAAAGAAAATTGCAGGCTACGATTTCAACATCAACAAGCGGGGAGATGTTACCGTTGTAAACGTCTGCTGCGGTATAGGCAAGGTGAATTCCGCTGTCTGCGCACAGGTGCTTATTGACAGCTTTAAGCCCGACTATCTTATCAACTGCGGTATTGCGGGGGGTATGTCAACGGACGTTAAGGTGTGCGATATTGTAATTTCCAAGGACCTTATGCACCACGACCTTCTGCCCAGATTTCTTGCGGAATATCCCCCTTATCACAACACCTTTGAGGCTGATGAATATCTGATAAAGACGGCGGAAACGGTTTGCTCGGAGCTTGGGTACAAGTCCCATATCGGGCGTATCGTTTCGGGGGAGCAGTTTATCTCCGATTCGGCTGTTAAGGCGCAGATTGCCGGCGAATTTTCTCCGCTGGCGGTGGATATGGAGTCCTCCGCAGTTGCCCATTGCGCATACAGAAATTCCCAGCCCTTTGTGACTATCCGCTGCATTTCTGACAATGCAGACGATGAGGGCGAGATGACCTTTGACGAGTTTGAGAAGGTGGCTGCAAAGCGGGTTGCAGATGTTGTGCTGAGGATCATTGATACGGTGAAATGATTGTCATTTCTTACAGGCGCGGACGCAAAGCTTGAGTAACTGTCTATCCCCGGGCGCGAAAACGAACACAGCTGCGGGGAGAAAAGAAGGCAGAATATCCCGAAAAAATTACAGAGGAACACAAACCGAATAAACGAAAACCGCCGCACACAGGAAAAAGTGTACGGCGGTTTTCTTTGGGGGTGAAAGGGGGATTATTTAACAAATTAATTGGAAGTGGCTT
>JAEDOB010000073.1 GCA_016302225.1 Oscillospiraceae bacterium
CGGGAAAACGCCGTGCATATCCCCGAAACAAAGAAAAGCATTCCCACCAAAAGTATATGCGTAAACCGCATAAACAGGCTGCTTAGGTCAAATATACCGCAGTCAATCTCGGGGAAAAATATCCTCTGAATGTCGTACAAAACGTGGTACATCACCACATAGAGAATTCCCAGCCCTCTCATAGCGTCAAGAATTTCTATCCGCTGCTTTTTCTCGGACGGTTCTAAATGTTCCGTTTTTCGGACAGGTGCGGTAACTGCCATTGCTTCACCCCGATTCGGAAACTGCCTGTCAGTGTGTCTTTCCCCGCCGAAGGCGGGGAAAGACACACCCAAACTCGCTATTTGTAAGTCAAAATTTGTTCTATATTTCATTCTAACACATTTCGACAGATAATGCAAGCAAAAAATCCGCACAAACCGAAGTTTATGCGGATAACAAAAGCAATATTCACCTGGGATTAACGATCTCACGCCAATCAAGGTCGCCTCTTTCAAGGGCGTGGATAAGTGCCTCAGCCGTTGCGATATTCGTCGCCAGCGGAATGTTGTGTACATCGCAAAGACGAAGCAGATTCATCTCGTTCGGCTCATGTGGCTTGGGGTGCAGAGGATCCCTGAAAAAGATAAGCAGGTCTATCTCGTTGCAGGAAATTCTTGCGCTTATCTGCTGATCTCCTCCCTGAGAGCCGCTGAGATAACGCTGTATGTTAAGCCCTGTTGCCTGTGCGACCTGTTTGCCCGTTGTCCCCGTAGCGCAGAGGTTGTGGCGGGATAAAATACCGCAGTATGCGATACAGAACTGTACAAGAAGCTCTTTTTTCGAATCGTGAGCTATAAGTGCTATATTCATTTTAAACAGTCCTTTCATTAGTCGGATATGTGAAAAATCGTGAAAAAGTAATGGTAATACTCTTGTTATTGTGAATATCCGATCATACTATTTTTACGGAAAGAGGAACGTCCTGTCCCTTGATACGTCTGGAAATAGCGTCGAACGCCTTGAATGCGGGGGAATTTGAAGGCAGAGGCTGTCCCTTCGCAGTAGCAACGACAACAGCATCATCATCGGGGATAACGCCAATAAGCTGAACGCCGACAGTGTCGATGATCTCGTCCAGGTCCTCAACAAGAGCCTCATTAAACAAATCTCTGTTCACCTTATTGATGATAAGACGCTGCTTCTTATTTCCTCTCTTGTAGAACTCGTCGGACATAGTACGGGCGTCACGCACGCAGATGGGGTCGGGCGTTGTGTTTATCAGAATAAGGTCTGACTGCTCAACAACATCGAATACGCTTGCGTTTGTACCAGCAGAGGTGTCAACGATTATGTATTCATAGTATTTTCTCATTTCGTTGCAGATGTTTGAGATCTGCTCCGCATTTACCGTCGCAAAGGGATCCTCGGGAGCGCAGACAATGCTTAAATTGCTGGCGATCTTGACCTGAGTGGTAGCTTTGTATATATCGCACTCACCCTTCAAAACGTTTCCGAGGTCGTATTTTATGTCATTTTTTACACCAAGCATAATATCAAGGCATCTCAGACCGAAGTCCAGCTCGATAATAAGCGTTCTGTTGTTCTGCTTGGCAAGAGCAAAGCCCAGCTCAGAGCAGATAGACGACTTGCCTGTACCGCCCTTACCTGAGGTTACAGCAATTATCTTCGACATATGATCTCCTTTCATCGCAAAACAGCCCGAAATGCGGCAAAATTCTATCTTCTGTTTGTTGCAGCTATCGTTAATAGGCACTTCAAAAACCGATTTGCGATACAGCTATAAATATAAATACCGTTACTTAATATTTTACCACAAATTACGAATTTGTCAAATCTATTTTCTATATAATGCACAAAATTGTAGGAATGAATGTGATTTATCCAACATTTTTGTTTATCTTGCACAATAGCATATTAAAACGCATTTGGGGAGGAATTAATAAAACGTTTACATTTTCGAAACAGCAAAACAAGGCGTCCCACTCCGCCAAAAAGCGAAACAGGACGCCTTGATTTTCAACACTTCCTGACAATCACCCGCTCGCTGTCCTCCCGCCTGAGAGCAATTACCGCTCCCCTGATAAGAAATGCGGAAATGTCCCCCGCCGTCCCACGCAGAAAGCAGCTGACGGGCGTCCCCTTTATAAGCCCTATGTCCTGAAGCCGCCTGCGAATGCCGCCGCTGTTCAGAAGCTCGGTAACAACGGCAGTTTCGCCCTCGGAGATGTCGCATAGATGTATATCATTCATAAGTATAGCTCCTTTTTCAAATAGAGGTTTCCAATTTATCATATGACCGGCGGCGGATTTTGTCACAAACTATCAGCTTGTCATTTTGTCCGTTTGTCCCGCATATGATACTGTAAACCAAAATTTAAAAAGGAGCTGTTGCAAATGACCTGCAAGCCGAAAGATAAAGTCAAAACCGCAGTTATTCTGATAATCCTCCTCATAGCGGCGGGTGTTGTCTGGATATTTATGAGGGCGGATAAGGAAAACGACCTTGACGAAGCCCTGACCATGAATTCCAACTCGGAACGTGTAATATTCCTTAACAAAGCGGGCTGGATAGTCGCCCCCGACCCCATCGAGCAGGAGAAGATAACTATCCCGTCCGAATTCAACGAAGCCTACAACGCCTACAACGAAATTCAGCTGCAGCAGGGATTTGACCTGACCAAATCTGCGGGCGAAGAAGCGGAGATATTTACATATTCTGTCCTGAACTACCCCGATTATCCCGAAAACATCACCGCAAACCTTATTTTCGTAAACGACCGCCTTGTGGGTGCGGACATAACCCAGACTGTCGAAAACGGCTTCACTCTCCCCCTTTTACAGGGAAATATCATCGACCTGACGGGCAAATTTGCGGAAACGTCCGCCGAAACGGAAAGTGAAACCACCGCTCCCGCCGAAGTCACCGAAAGTGTAACAACCACCGTCCCCGCAGAAACAACATCATCACCGCTGACCGAAACCGCTTCAAATGTGTCCTCACACAGATAAAAAAGCTGAATTGCATTTTCCTGATACTAAATGTATTTATGTGTTTCCCCCGCCTTCGGCGGGGGAAACACACAGGAGATAATAAATCCCCTCTCCGCCGAAATCGACAAAGAGGGGACGATTGTTTTTCTTAAAAAGCTTACTTGGAAAGCTTCCAAATGTCACGAGCATAATCCTCAACAGCTCTGTCAGCGGAGAATACGCCTGCGCCTGCGATATTTGCAAGGGACATCTTGTTCCACTTGTTCTTATCCTTGTAGCACTCGGAAACGTACTGCTGAGCGGACTGATAAGCATCGAAATCAGCCAGAACCATGTAGGGATCCTTGTATCTGAGAGAGTTTGCAACCTCCTCAAATGTGCAGCCGTTGATGCCGTGATACATCTTCTCAATAGCCTGACGGATAACGTCATTGTTATTGTAGTAATCCTCGGGACGGTAGCCCTGAGCCTGCTTAGCAAGCACCTGCTCGGAGGTCATACCGAAGGTGAAGATGTTCTCCTGACCAACCTGCTCCTTGATCTCAACGTTTGCGCCGTCAAGAGTACCGAGAGTAAGAGCACCGTTGAGCATGAGCTTCATGTTACCTGTACCGGAAGCCTCTGTACCTGCCAGAGAGATCTGCTCGGAAACCTCAGCAGCGGGCATAAGCAGCTCGGAAAGTGTAACTCTGTAATCTTCAAGGAAGAATACCTGCAGCTTCTTGTTGATAGCGGGGTTCTTCTTGATCTCCTCGCTGATAGCCCAGATCATCTTGATTATCTGCTTAGCAAGGTAATATCCGGGAGCAGCCTTTGCAGCGAAGATATATGTCTTGGGAACATAATCAGCGTTGGGGTTATTCAGCAGCTTGTTGTACTCTGCAAGAATGTTGAGAGCATTCAGGTGCTGACGCTTATATTCGTGCAGACGCTTTACCTGAACATCGAAAATATTGTCCTTGTTCAGCTCTGCGCCGTAATTCTTCTTGACATACTCTGCAAATCTGTCCTTGTTTTCATTCTTGATCTCAGCAAGACGTGCGAGAACGGACTCGTCGGAGGCAAATGCGGAGAACTTGGAAAGCTCTGCTGCATTTCTCTTGAAGCCGTCACCGATAGTTTCCTCAAGCAGCTTTGTCAGACCGGGGTTGGACTGGAGCAGCCATCTTCTGTATGCGATACCGTTGGTAACGTTCTTGAACTTGTAGGGAGTATCGTTGTACTCGTTGTTGAAAACGCTCTGCTTGATGATCTCGGAATGCAGCTTGGAAACGCCGTTTACGTTGTGACAAGCGCAAACGCAGAGAAGTGCCATATGAACCTGATTGTTCTGGATAATGGACATTCTGGAAACCTTTCCGCTGTCGCCCAGTCTTTCAAACAGGTCTGCGCAGTAACGGTTGTTGATCTCAACGATAATGGAGTAGATACGAGGGCAGATCTGCTGAAGAAGGTTTACGTCCCACTTTTCCAGAGCCTCAGCCATAACGGTGTGGTTGGTGTAAGCAAAGGTGTTTGTGGTGATATGCCATGCCTTTGACCAGGAATAACCGCAGTCGTCCAGCAGTATTCTCATCAGCTCGGGGATAGCAAGTGTGGGGTGTGTATCGTTAATGTGGATAGCTACCTTTTCATGGAGATTGTCCAGAGTACCGTAAACTCTCATATGACGCTCAACAATATCGCCCACGGAGGCAGCGCACATAAAGTACTGCTGTCTGAGTCTGAGGGACTTTCCTTCAAGGTGGTTATCGTTAGGATAGAGAACCTTGGAGATAGCCTGAGCAATGTTGTTCTGACCGAGAGCCTTAGCATAATCGCCCTGATTGAACATAGCCATATCAAAGCTGGGAGCCTTAGCCGTCCACAGTCTGAGAACGGAAACGCCCTCGCTGCCGTAGCCCGAAACATACATATCATAAGGAACGGCGCAAACGGTGGAGTAGTTCTTGTAGGAAACGTGGTGATACTGCTGATCCCAGTATTCCTGCAGCTCGCCCTCAAAGTGAACGTCGATGGACTGGTCGGTCTTAGGAACAAGCCAAACCTCACCGCCGGGCAGCCAGTTATCGGGAAGCTCGGTCTGCCAGCCGTCCTCTATCTTCTGCTTGAAGATACCGTATTCATAAAGGATAGAATATCCCATTGCAGGATAGCCGTCAGAAGCAAGACCGTCCAGATAGCAAGCGGCAAGACGTCCCAGACCGCCGTTTCCGAGGCCTGCGTCGGGCTCATACTCGTAAATTCTGTTAAGGCTTACGTTCCAGTCCTTGAGAATGTCCTCGACCATCTCATTTATCTGAAGATTAAAGAGGTTAGTCTTGAGGGAACGTCCCATAAGGAACTCCATAGACATATAGTAAACCTGCTTTTTGCCCTGAGAATTTACCTTGTTGGTGAACTTTCTGCGCTTTTTTCTCAGATAATCTACAACAACAGAGCAAAGAGCCTTGTAGATCTGATTATCGGAGGCAACGTCGGGGGTAACGTTGAATTCAACCTGAAGCTTCTGTTTCAGAAGGCCTTCAAACTCGTCACGGGTAATGTTATCCATCATCGGGTTACTCAATCCTTTCATATATCTCGAAATATGCAGCTATTAGCTGCCTTATGGTATATTATAGCGTATTTCACAGATTTTTTCAATTGTTAGATTAAACAAAATCAAAAAGTATGTTTTTACCCCATTGCCCCGCCAAAGCAGGACGAAAAGTGTAAAAACGTCGGTTTTACGGGATTTTCCGACATTTTTCCGAACTCTGTGCACCCCTGTGACATATTCGGACAGGCGGGTTGAACTTATGAAAACGTTTAAGTAAACGGGAGCTTTTTTCGTCATAATCTCAAAAACCCAAGAAACGACACATACACATATGTTGATTTTGCACAAAAGCGGACCGTTTATGCAAAAAGCATAAGCAGCCCGCCCATTTTTGGTGATTATTACAACAGCCGTCGTAAAAACGGCAAAATTCGGTAGGATTACCCCTCCGCCGATGATTTTTTAAGCTCCGAAAGCTCCATTATCCTTGCCACACGCCTTTTGAGCACCGCAGGAACAATAGGCTTTGCGATAAAATCCTCCGCCCCCGCCTCAATACATCGCTGCTTGCTTTCCTCGGAGGTATCGGCGGTCATAAGCATAACGGGAATGTCCGCAAACCCCTCCCGCCGAATCTCCGAAATAAGCCTGAACCCGTCCATTTCGGGCATAAGCACGTCCGAGATAATAAGGTCGGGGGTCTTTACCGAAAGATATTTCAGAGCCTGCGCCCCCGAAGCCACGGGAGTGACCGAATATTCTTCACCCGACAGCAGTGCCTTTATTTCCGCAAGGATAGTGCGGCTGTCGTCCACAAGCAATATCTGTTTCATAAGCTGTCCTTTCTCGGGAAATGCCGATATATTTATCATTAGCTTCTCAGTATTTCAGCGGCTTCATCGTAGAAAAATCCCGACATTTTCTCGGAAGCCGCAAGCACCTTGTCAAAGGTATCATCATCAAGGCGGAACTCCAGCAGCTCGGAAAGCTCCCTCTCTGCCTTGTCGGTATCGAAGCCTTCAATATCCTCCACAATTTGGGAAATGCGCTGCGAAAGCTCCTCGGGGGAAAGTTCCTCGCCGTCGGTATGCGGCTTTCTGTCGGGCTTTGAGCAAACCTCCTTGAGAGCCTCCAGCAGACTGCGGTAGCCCGCCGTCAGCCTTCTTCCGTCCGACTCGATGAACGCATAATTACCCGATCTTGCCGCAGCCTCATGCCTTGCCGCCTGCTCGGAAAGCTCGTAAGCACCGATATTTGCCGCCGTACTTTTCAGGGAATGAGCCTCGATCATATAGTTTTTCCAGTCCTTTGCGTCAAGCAGCCTTTCCAATCGCTCGCACTTGTAGCTGCCCTCGGAGCATGCCGCAGCCAGCAGTTCACGGTAAATTTCCGTACTGCCAAGCCTTTCGGCAGCCTTGTCCGCATCGACACCGGGAATTTGTATGCCTGTTTCCGCCGCAGCGAAAACTCCCGCCTTTTCGGGCGGACGGATAAGCTGCTTCACCTTCGGTATAAACTTCCGCATAATTTCGTTAAGCAGCTCGGGGTCGATGGGCTTTGCAAGGAAACCGTTCATTCCCGATGCAAGGAACATTTCGTCCACGCCCTTGATAGCGTTTGCGGTAAGGGCAACAATGGGAACGGTCTTTGCCGTCGGAACATGCAGCTTTCTGATAAGCGCAGCCGTTTCCACGCCGTCCATATCGGGCATCATATGGTCCATGAAGATAAGGTCGAAGCTCTCGCCGTCCTCCATGAGCCGCACAGCGTCCTCACCGCTTGAAACCAGCACCGACTGCGCTTCATAGCGGTCGAGAAAGCCCTTTGCCACCTTTAGATTGGTATCATTGTCATCGACTACAAGCACCCTTGCCTCGGGGCAGCGGAAACGCTCGTATTTAGGCTGTTTTTCTATCATTCGCTGACGTATTCCGCTGTTTACGAAGGGGCAGAGTGAGAAAAGCGTTACGGGCTTTCTCAGCACAAAGGTGCTGCCTATTCTGTCCTCGGTGGAAAGCTGTATATCGGGGTTGGTCATTGCCGTGCAGACAACGTCCTTTATCCTGTCCCCAAGCCCCTTGACCGATTTTCCGAAATCGGTAAAATCGTACAGCAGATGATCCGACCTGCCCTTGAATTCCACCCTTTCTATGTCCGCAAAATTTTCCGTGATAACGTAGTCCGCACCCAGACCGTCAAACAGCTTGTCCAGACCTTCACGGTAATAGGGATTTTTCTCCAGTATGAAATATCTGCCGCCGCTGAATATCTCCTTGTCGATACATGGGGAAAGGTCGGGGCACCTCTGCAGCAGCTCCACGGTGAAGGTGGTGCCCTTTCCGTACACGCTCTGCATGGTAACGCTGCCGCCCATCATTTCCGCCAGACGCTTTGTGATGACAAGCCCCAAGCCCGTACCCTGAATGGTGCGGCTCTTCTTGCTGTCAACCTGAGAAAATGCGTTGAAAAGCTTCTCCTTGTCCTCGTCCTTTATGCCGATACCCGTGTCGGAAACACGGAAAATAAGCCTTGCCTGCCCGGAATTTTCCCGCTTGAAGGAAACGTCCAGCGTTATCTTTCCCTTTTCGGTAAATTTTACGGAATTTCCCAAAAGATTGAGAAGTATCTGCCTGATACGCACCTCATCTCCCACAAAAACCGACGGTATATCGGGAGAAGCATTTACCACAAAGGTGACATTCCCGCCCTTTAATCGGGAATTTATCATATTCTGAACATCATTGACCGTGGAAAAGAGCACATATTCCGACTCGGAAAGCTCCATTTTTCCCGCATCTATCTTGGAAAAATCCAGAATATCGTTGATAATATCCAGCAGGCTGCCCGCAGAGGTGCGGATAGTTTCGAGATATTCGGCGTTGGACTCGGACATTTCCGACTTGGACATCAGCTCAGCCATGCCGCAGATAGCGTTCATAGGCGTTCTTATTTCGTGGGACATATTGGCAAGAAAGTCGGACTTTGCCTTTGCCGCAGCCTCCGCCTCGTTCTTTTTTATCTCCACCACACGCAGGAGATATTCCACATTCTGCGTCTTTTGCGTAGCAATGAGCACCTGCCTGTTGTTCCAGCTGACAAGGACGGTTATTATCATCATTCCGATAAACATTACCGCCGTCCTGAGCAAAAACGGCAGAAGTGCCATTCCGTAGCTTAAAACATATTCGGGGAAAAACGGCGCACAGATAAGGTAAACCAGCGCAGTAAATGCGATCTCCAGCTTCGCCAGCCGCAGGTCACGGGACAGGGAGGTGACGCACATTGCAGTCAGGTACACTCCCTGCATTATCCCCAGCGTCTGACGGTAAAGCGCATAGACCGTAATAAGCGACATCATCGCAAAGCCCGTGATATAGTACTGCACGTCCGCAGGCACCCTTTTGCTGTACACGGGGATAAGCAGCACCGCAGGCACTCCCGCAAAAATCCCCGCTATCACCGTATTCTGTCCCTGAGCAAAAAAGAGCACCGCAATTCCGACGCTGAATATTGCCATTATCCAGAAAATAAGCTTGGAGATAAGCTGCTTTGTCCTTTCCGAACGCAGCTCCTCGCCCTTTTTATCGTAAAA
>JAEDOB010000074.1 GCA_016302225.1 Oscillospiraceae bacterium
TATTCGGTTTGCAAAGGAGAAGAAAATTCCCGTTGGTCCCGGGCGAGGTTCGGGTGCGGGAAGTCTGGCGGCGTACTGCATCGGTATCACGGGGATTGATCCGCTGAAATACAATCTTCTGTTTGAGCGTTTTCTTAATCCCGAACGAGTTTCCATGCCCGATTTTGATATTGACTTCTGTTATGAGCGCAGGCAGGAGGTCATTGATTATGTTATCCGAAAATACGGCGAGGACAGGGTGGCGCAGATAATCACCTTCGGGACAATGGCGGCAAAGGCGGCTGTCAAGGACGTTGCCAGGGTTATGAATGCGCCCTATCAGCTGTCGGACAAAATTTCCAAGCTGATACCCTTTGGAATGCACGTTACTCTGGAACGGGCTTTGAAAGAAAGCCCCGAGCTGAAAGAGTTGTACGATTCCGACGCAAAGGTTCGGGAGATAATTTCGGCGGCAATGCGGCTGGAGGGTATGCCCCGCCACGCTTCAACTCATGCGGCGGGAGTTGTTATATCGGACAGACCTGTCAGAGATTATGTTCCGCTGTACAAGGCTGACGGAAGTTCGTCGGTAACGCAGTACACCATGACCGTTCTGGAGTCGCTGGGACTTTTGAAAATGGACTTTCTGGGACTTCGCAACCTTACTGTCATAAGCGACTGTGAAAAGGAGATCAGAAAGAAAGACCCCGAATTTTCCGTGTCAAAGCTGCCCGAAAATGACGCCGAAACATTTCAGATGATGTCAAAGGGGGACACGCTTGGCGTTTTTCAGTTTGAAAGCGACGGAATGCGGCAGGTACTGATGAAGATGAAGCCACGTTCTATCGAAGATTTGACGGCGGCACTTTCGCTTTACCGCCCCGGACCTATGGACAGTATTCCGAAATATATCGAAAACAGGGAGCACCCCGAGAAAATAACCTATGCTCACCCTATTCTGGAAAACATTCTGAATGTCACCTGCGGCTGTATCGTTTATCAGGAGCAGGTCATGGAAATATGCCGAAAAATGGCGGGTTATTCCTACGGGCGGGCTGACCTTGTGCGCCGTGCCATGGCTAAGAAAAAGCACGATGTTATGGAAAAGGAGCGGGAGATTTTCGTTGAAGGCTCGGTAAAAAACGGTGTTCCCGAGAAAACGGCAAATGCGGTTTTTGACGAAATGGCGGGCTTTGCGTCCTATGCGTTCAACAAGTCCCATGCTGCGGCATATTCTCTGGTGGCGTATCAGACTGCGTATCTGAAACGGCACTATTTTAAGGAATATATGGCTGCGCTGATGACAAGCGTTCTGGAAAACACGGGAAAGCTCATTGAGTATATATCGGGCTGCGAAGGTGCGGGTGTCAGGGTGCTTTCTCCAGATATTAACGAGAGTATGGAGGGCTTTGCTTCTGTGGGCGGGGGAATACGCTTTGCGCTTCTGGCTGTAAAGGGCGTTGGCAGGGGAGTTATTTCGGGAATACTTGAAGCACGCCGTTCGGGTGCTTTTGTGAGTATTCAGGATTTCTGCCGCCGAATGCAGGGGAGAGATTTCAACAAGCGGGCTTTTGAAAGCCTTATAAAATGCGGTGCCTTTGATAGTCTTGGCTACACCCGTCACACGCTTATTGAAAACTACGAAGGTTTGTTTGATGATGGCAGGGACAGTATTCGGAGGAATATTGACGGTCAGATGGATTTCTTCGGTTCAGCTTCGGAAAACACAGATTCCGATGGTATTATAAAAGAGCTTCCCGAGTATCCCGATGAAGTTCGGCTGAAAATGGAAAAGGAAATTACAGGAATATATATTTCGGGACATCCGCTGGATTCGGTTGACAATTATGCTGCCGCTCTGAGGACAACTGCCATAAATTCCATATTGTCAGCCGCAGAAAACAGCATCGGCAATATGGAGGGAAAGAAGGCCTTAGTTGCCGTAACTTGGCAAGGCTTTAAGCTTTACAATACAAAAAACGGCTCTCAGATGGCGTTTACCAAGATCGAGGACAAAACGGGGGAGATGGAGTGCATTGTATTCCCCGAGGTGTTTAAGGAAAGCAAAAATATTATAAAGTCTGATGAAAGCGGTATTCCTTGCTTTATTTCGGGCAAAATATCCGTTAAGGACGAGGAGCCGAAGCTGCTTGCAGAACGTATTTTTACTCGGTTTGAGATGGAAACGATATGTAAGGATAAAAAGCTTTACATCAAACTGAATGATAATGACGCTGTAAAGGTCAAAGCCGTTATGGATTATATTCATACAAATTCGGGAAAGGGTAAGCTTATATTCTGCTTTGAACCGTCTAAAAGGAAATTATCTCCTACAAATATTTCCGGAATAAATATTGACGGAGAACTGCTGAAAACGGTTTGCAATATTGTCGGAAGGGAAAATGTTTTCATTGAACTTGGCAGTTTTTGATGTGAAAATGAACTGCAAATAATAGTCAATATATTCCTAATTGCGAAAAAAGTGTTAAATCCTTTACAAACGCCTTGACATTTGTATAATTGTGTAGTAAAATTAATTTTGTAATGTGAATTCGTATAGCAACATTAAACGTTTTATGTTTTTTGTTAAACGTTTAATGCGTTAATATGGAGGGTTAATTATGGCAAAGACTATTGGTATTCTTACTAGCGGCGGCGATTCGCCCGGAATGAACGCAGCTGTCAGAGCTGTGACCAGAGCTGCTATTGCAAAGGGAATGAAGGTCATCGGTATCGAGAGAGGCTACAACGGCCTTATCCACGGCGAGACCAGAGAGCTTACCGAAAGAAGCGTTTCCGACATTATCCAGAGGGGCGGTACTATCCTTTATACTGCTCGCTGCCTTGAATTCAAGGAGCAGGCAGGCGTTATGAAGGCAAGAGATAAGTGTATTGAGCTTGGTCTTGACGGTATCGTTGTAATCGGCGGCGACGGCTCCTTCAGAGGTGCTGCAGATCTGTCCGCAGCAGGCATTCCTTGTGTTGGTCTGCCCGGAACTATCGACAACGATATTCAGTGCACAGACTACACTATCGGTTATGACACAGCTATGAACACAGCTATGGAAATGGTCGATAAGATCAGAGATACCGCACAGTCCCATGAGCGCTGCAGCCTTGTAGAGGTTATGGGAAGAAATGCGGGCTATATCGCTGTAAATACAGGCGTTGCAGTTGGTGCTATCGCAGTTGTTGTTCCCGAAATGCCTATCACTACCGACGAGATCGTTGAGAAGATCATGAAGTCCAGGGCTACCGGAAAGAAGCATTATATCATCGTTGTTTCCGAGGGTGTCGGTCATTCCGAAGAGCTTGCTAAGGAAATTCAGGCAAGAACAGGAATCGAGTCAAGAGCTACTATCCTCGGTCATGTTCAGAGAGGCGGTTCGCCTACGGTTCGCGACAGAGTTGCGGCAAGCCGTATGGGCGTGTATGCTGTTGACCTGCTTGAAAAGGGCATCGGCAACAGAGTTGTAGGTATGAAGAGGGAAGAAGTCATTGATGTTGACATTCAGGAAGCTCTTTCTATGAAGAAGCCCTTTGAAACCGATCTCTACAACCTTTCCAACCTTATTTCTTTCTAATCAGACTATTACAGAGATACGTTCCGTTTGGGCGTGTCCTGCAACAGAGTAGGCAGATGAGCGTAATACCGAGTATATTTCTCGGTATCAGTGCCGAATGAACGGGGAGTTGTCATTCGGACGAAAAGGTCTTGCACCTTGCGGTTCATCTGCCGCATCCCGCTGGTGCATATGTTATAGAGCTTTTCATTTTTTCCTCTGTAAAATATGCTAAGGCAAGCTTTGTCCGCAAATTTTAAGGAGGTATTATATGAAAAGCTTTTTTTCTATGTTCAGCGATTCCGCAAAGGAAATGCTTACTCGCAGAGGTATCTGCACAATGGGGCTGCTTATCGGGCTTCATGCGCTTGTCGGTATGGTGACAACTATTCCCATAGGTCCGACTATCAAAATAACCTTTGCATGGCTGGTTCTTGCTTCTATCGGTATGATATTGGGGCCGACTGCGGGATTTACTGCGGGCGTTATCACCGACATTATCGGATTTATGGTGGCAAATAAGAACGGCGGCGCTTTCCACCCGGGATTTACGCTTGTTCAGGCGCTTGCAGGAATGTTTTACGGAATTTTCCTTTACCGTGCGGTCGTTTCCAAGGAAAAGCGTGATATTATCAATCTTGCCGTACGAAGTGTGCTCTGCAAAATATGTCTGATGATTTTCTGCAATCTGCTGCTGAATACTTATTTCTGCTCGATCATTTACGGAAAAGGCTTTATGGCACTTCTTCCTCCGAGAATCATCAAAAACCTTGTTCAGCTTCCCGTCGATGTAATAATGATGGTTGCTGTTCTTCCTATGGTCTATGTGGCATATCACAAGATAGTTGGCAAAAAAACTGCATTATCCAATTGATTTTCTTTTAAAAATATAAGAATATTACAAAAAACCACTTGCTAAATTGTACAGAACGTTGTATAATACTAGCAGGTGGATTTTTATTCTAAAAAGGAGTGATCTTTATGTCAGCTTTTACAAACGGTGAAAAAGTCAAGGTAGGTTTCATTGGCGCAGGAAATATGGGCTCTGCCATAATGAAGGGCATAAGCTTGTGCCTTTCGGACAAGGTGGACGTATGTGCATTTGACAGTTTTACGGAAAAGCTTGCTTCTTTGGCGGAATGCGGCGTATCTCCCTGCAAAACGGCATGCGAGATCGTTGATAACTGCAAATACATTTTTCTTGCGGTAAAGCCTCAGAATTTCGGGGAGCTGCTGGAGGAGATCAAGGGCAGCGTTACCGAGGATAAGGTCATTGTTTCCATTGCTGCGGGCATTACTGCGGATTATATCAGAAAATCGACTATCCCCGAGGCAAAGGTCGTTCTTGTTATGCCAAATACTCCGTTCCTTTTGGGAGAGGGTGCGACTGCTCTTGCAAAATGCGCCCATGTTTCCGATGAAGAGTTTACTGTTGTCCGTGAAATTTTTGAAACGGGCGGAATAACGGCTGTTGTTCCCGAAAACAAGATGAAGGAGATCATTGCGGTAAACGGGAGCAGTCCTGCGTTCATTTACCTGTTTGCAAAGGGCTTCGTGGATTATGCGGTTTCCGAGGGTATTGACGGAAATGCGGCTCTCGAACTGTTTGCGCAGAGCCTTATCGGTTCGGCTAAGATGCTGACAGATTCGGGAAAATCCGTTGACGAGCTGATAAAGATGGTTTCCTCACCCGGAGGTACTACTCTCAAGGGACTTGATGAGCTTTATGACGGCAATCTGCTGGGAGTAGTCCGCAGATGCTGTGAAAGCTGCACAAAGCGAGCTTTTGAGCTTTCCAAGTGATTTGTACCCTTCGTTCTTTTTCCGTTCTTCCATTCATATAATTTGAACGGACAGGCATATTTGCGGAACAAACGGAGGGTTTCAGATGACGGACGGCAATGCTTATTCGGGCAGAAAAATCGTAACTGCTTTGATGATGATAATTCTGATGGCGGGAATCGCTGTGGGCACAGGGCTTTATTCCGACAACAGCGGGATAGCTGCGTCAGTCGGCGGGCTTGTTCCCGTTGACGGCAGTGCTTACGAGGTCGGGGCGGCGGTGAGCCGTTCTGTTTTCGGGACGGCTGTGTTCATTGCGGCGGTGTTCTTTCTGGGCTTCGGGACGGTGTTTCAGCCGCTGGCTGCGGCAGTGGTGCTGTTTCGGGGAATTGGGACGGGTGCGCTGCTTTCTCATTTGTATGCTCTTGCTGTGAACGGTGGGAGAGGAGCGGCGGCGATGCTTGCGGTTTCGGTCTGTGAAGCGGCGGTAGGCTCGTTTATTCTTGCGGCTGCGGCTGCGGAGGCTGTGCTCTTTTCGGGGCAGTGTGCTCGGGTGCTGTTCTTTTCGGGCGGTGCCGTTATACGTCCTATGCCCGATGTGCGGTTGTATCTGGCTAGATTTGCCGTTTTTGCGGTGGGGGCTGTGATCTGCTCGGGCGTCTGCGGAGTTGCTCACGCTGCTGTGGCGGTCTATCTGCTGCCATAGTGACAGGGGGCTTCAAAGCCGTGGTTCTTACTATTGCTGCGGGGGCGTTGGCTGTGCATATCGCAAAGCAGCGGTGATAATGACGGTTTCCGTTATAACAAAAGCAAATTTCCCAAAAAGGGGAGCAGGGGTTAGAAAAATTAAGGAGTTGTAAAATTTGGCATTATTCGGCGATTATACCAAGGCGGGACCCGGTGTTGATAAGAACGCACCTCAGAAAAAACCATTTTTCAGATTTATCGAGCTTTATTTCAGAAAGTTCTGGAAGCTTATCGGACTTAATTTTCTTACATTCCTCTGCTGTCTGCCGATCATTACCATAGGTCCTGCGATTGCGGGAATGACGAAGGTGTTGAAGCTTTATTCGATGGAGCGTCCCTGTGATGTTTTGTCGGACTTTTGGAGCGGATTTTCCAAGAATTTCAAGCAGGCATTTCCGATTGGACTTATCGATCTGCTGGTGTTCAGCGGCGTTATTGTGGGACTTAGAATTTACCCGCAGATGGCGGAATCAACGGGAAATACGGTGTTTTATTATGCGCTGAGCATTATCTCCGCTGTTCTGGGCTTTACCTTTCTGATAATGAATTTCTACATTTACCCCATGCTGGTTTCGGTGGATCTGCCGCTTGCAGATATACTGAAAAATTCCTTTTATCTGACCTGTTTGGGACTCAAAACAAATATTATCACACTGCTGATATTTGCACTCACTCTTGGACTAACCTTCGTTTCTACGGTATTTGTGAGCGTTCTTAATATTGTGGCTGTTCCCATATTTGTTCTGAGCTTTTTGGGATATGTCAGCGTGTTCAACAGCTATCCGATCATTCAAAAGTATGTTATCGACCCGTACTATGAGCAGAGGGGCGAGGACAATCCCGAATATGATTATCTGAAGCCCCTTGACCCCGAGGACAGCGTTTTCGTGGATATGGGCGGAAAAGAAGCTCCCATTGAGGGCAGAAAGAAGCATAAAACCATCTCATAAGGGGGACCCATTTGTCATTTCGTTCATAGATAGCGAAATGAGCAAGGTTTGCGGCTCGGTACCGATAATTACTTTTTTATCGGAAGTACTCTAAGGGGAAAATATAAATAAATTGAAAAAATTCAAATTTGCTCTTTACAAATCGGAAATTGTGTGTTATAATGTTAGAGTTGCGTTTGATAAACGCATTATCCGTGTTCTAAGCTTTCGGGATTCGCCCCTTTCGGGGAATAACGCCTGCCGATTGCCTGGCCACAGGAAAATATTTTATAAGAGGTGTTTTGCTATGATGCAGAAAGACGAGAAAACCGCTATTATCGAAAAGTACAGACTGAGCGAGACCGACACAGGTTCGCCCGAGGTTCAGATCGCTATCCTCACCAAGAGAATCAGTGACCTTACCGAACATCTTAAGACTCACAAGAAGGATCACCACTCCAGAAGAGGTCTGTTCAAGATGGTTGGTCACAGACGTAACCTCCTCAACTATCTGATGAAGACAGATATTGAGAGATACCGTGCTATCATCGAGAAGTTGGGTATTCGTAAGTAATTTTTGTGCAAAATCGGGGGCAGAGGGAGAGCAATTTCCCTTCTGCCTTTCCGTGTTTCAAAAAGCAGTAGATGTTTTAGCATTAAATCGTGAGTTTTTGCGGAAATTCAGGATTTATTGCTAAAGCTGCTGCCGTTTGAAACGAAAAAAATTGAATTATGGAGGCAGTTTATGTTTGAAAATCACAGAATATTCAAGACCACCTATGCCGGCAGAGAGCTGACCGTTGAAACAGGCAAGACCTGCGAGCTTTCCAACGGTTCCTGTTGGGTACGCTACGGCGAAACAGTTGTTATGGCTAATGTTACAGCCAGCGAGAAGCCCAGAGAGGGCATCGATTTCTTCCCTCTGTCCGTTGACTATGAGGAAAGACTTTATTCGGTAGGCAGAATCCCCGGCTCGTTTATGAAGAGGGAGGGCAAGCCTTCCGAAAAGGCTATCCTGACTTCCAGAGTCGTTGACCGTCCCATCAGACCTCTTTTCCCCAAGGATATGAGAAACGACGTTTCCGTTGTTATGACTGTTCTTGCGGTTGACCCCGATAATTCTCCCGAGATCACAGGTATGATCGCTACTTCCGTCGCTCTGTCCATCTCCAATATTCCTTGGAATGGTCCTATCGGCGGCATCAGCGTCGGTCTTGTTGATGACGAGATCGTGCTCAATCCTACACTTGACCAGAGAGCTAAGTCCAAGCTGAACCTTACCGTTGCAGGTACAATGGAAAAGATCGTTATGATCGAAGCAGGCGCAGATCAGGTTCCCGAGGACACTATGCTTGAAGCTATCCTCAAGGGTCACGAGGAGATCAAGAAGATAGTTGCTTTCATCAGCGACATTCAGGCTCAGATAGGCAAGAAGAAGTTTGAATTTGAGTCTATGGAGGTTGACCACGAGCTGTTTGACGCTATCGAAGAATTTGCTTCCGACAGAGTTAAGTTTGCTCTCGATACCAACGACAAGAATGTCAGAGAAGAAAGACTTTCTCCCATTAAGGACGACATTCACGCTAAGTTCGACGAGGAGAACGCTGAGCGTATCCCTATGATAGACGAGTGCATTTACAAGCTCCAGAAGAAGATCGTAAGAGAGTGGCTCAAGCAGGGCAAGCGTGTTGACGGCAGAAAGATTGACGAAATTCGCCCTCTTGCCGCAGAAGTCGGCGTTCTTCCCAGAGTTCACGGTTCCGGTCTGTTCACAAGAGGTCAGACTCAGGTTCTTACTATCGCAACTCTCGGACCTGTAAGCGATGCACAGCGCATTGACGGTCTTGACGAGGAAGATACCAAGAGATATATGCACCACTATAATTTCCCCTCATACTCCGTTGGCGAAACCAAGCCCTCCAGAGGTCCCGGACGCCGCGAGATCGGTCACGGTGCGCTGGCTGAAAGAGCACTTGAACCCGTTATCCCTTCCGTTGAGGAATTCCCCTATGCACTCAGACTTGTTTCCGAGGTTCTTTCCTCTAACGGTTCCACATCTCAGGGCTCCATCTGCGGCTCTACACTTGCTCTTATGGACGCAGGCG
>JAEDOB010000075.1 GCA_016302225.1 Oscillospiraceae bacterium
GGACAGGGTCCCTGCTATCGCTGCGTATTCAAGAACCCGCCCCCGAAGGACGCTGTTCCCACCTGTAAGCAGGCGGGCGTTATCGGTGCTATGGGCGGCGTTATCGGCAGCCTGCAGGCTATGGAGGCGGTCAAGTACATTATCGGTCAGGGCGAGCTGCTGACAGGTTATCTGCTGACATATGATGCGCTGACTATGGAATTCCGCAAGGTAAAGCTGCCTTCCGATACTTCCAAGTGTGCGGTATGCGGCGAGCACCCCACTATTACCGAGCTTATTGACTATGAACAGCATGAGTGTGACGGAGTACATCTTACAAATGAGGACTGATTTTATATGATTACTCTGAAAAAATCGGATTTTGAGAAGATATTAAAGCACGCCGAAAGCGTTATTCCCGAAGAGGCTTGCGGGCTTATTGCGGGGGATATTACCGAGGGTGGCAAGGAGATAAAAAAGGTCTATATCCTGACAAATATTGACCACTCTAACGAGCATTTTTCCCTTGACCCCAAGGAACAGCTGGCGGCGGTAAAGGATATGCGGGCAAACGGTCTGACGCCGCTGGGAAACTGGCATTCTCACCCCGAATCGCCGTCCCGTCCGTCGGAGGAGGACAAGCGTCTGGCATATGACAGCAAGGCAAGCTACCTTATTTTGTCCCTTATGGACAGGGAAAAGCCCGTGCTCAACTCCTTTAAGATAAGCGGTGACACTGCGGAGAACGAGGGGCTTGTTATCACAGAATAATACGGAGGTTTTTGCCCGTGAAGGTTGAAAGAATTAAAACGGAGCTGCTTATTATCGGCGGAGGAACGGCGGGCTGCTATGCGGCACTGACCGCTTCGGAAAATTCCGATGTTAAGATACTAATCTGCGAAAAGGCGCATATCAAAAGAAGCGGCTGTCTGGCGGCGGGCGTGAATGCGCTCAATGCCTACATAACCGAGGGCAGGACTCCTCAGGATTATGTGGATTACGCTAAAAAGGACGCTGACGGCATTGTCCGTGACGACCTGCTTTACACCATGTCCGAACGTCTTAACAAGGTAACGGAGCGTCTGGAACAGCTGGGGCTTGTTATCCTAAAGGACGAAAACGGGAAATATGTGGCAAGAGGAAACCGCAACATTAAGATAAACGGCGAAAATATCAAGCCGCTGCTGGCTTCGGCGGTTCAAAAGCTGCCCAATGTTACAATTCTCAACAGGGTGAACATTACGGATTTTTCCGTTTCGGACAACAGGATAAACGGTGCGTTCGGTATTGGCATTGAGAATGACACCTTTTATGTTATCGAGGCAGATGCGGTCATTATCGCAACAGGCGGTGCGGCGGGACTTTACAAGCCCAACAACCCCGGATTTTCCCGCCATAAAATGTGGTATCCGCCTTTTAACACGGGTGCGGGCTATGCAATGGGCATTCGTCACGGGGCGGAGATGACCACCTTTGAAATGCGGTTCATCGCCCTTCGCTGCAAGGACACTATCGCTCCCACGGGCACTCTTGCTCAGGGTGCGGGGGCAAAGCAGATAAATTCTCTGGGTGAGGTCTACGAAACAAAGTACGGTCTTACCACCTCCGAAAGAGTTTACGGTACCGTTTCCGAAAATCTTGAAGGACGGGGTCCATGCTATCTGAAAACCGAAGGAATTTCCCCCGAAACGGAGGAGTCGCTCATAAAGGCTTACCTGAATATGGCGCCATCTCAGACCATTAAGTGGATAGAGAGCGGCAAGAAGATCTCCGAGCAAAATGTTGAGATAGAGGGCACGGAGCCGTACATTGTGGGCGGTCACACTGCAAGCGGCTACTGGGTTGACACAAACCGTGCGACTACCATTAACGGTCTGTTTGCGGCGGGAGATGTGGCAGGCGGCTGTCCCCAGAAATATGTAACGGGGGCACTTGCCGAGGGTGAGATCGCTGCGTTATCCGCTTGCAAATTTATCAAAGAAAATAAGGCTGCGGGCATTGCGGAAAATGAGGTAAATGCTCATATTTCCGAGATAGAACGCTTTATGGACGGCGGCAAACCGACCTTTACGACCGAACAGCTTGAAGAAGCTATGCAGACGGCTATGGACGCCTATGCGGGCGGCATAAAGACAAACTATCGCTTCAATGAAAAGCAGCTTGACATTGCCGATATGAAAATTCGGCAGATAGAAAAGCTTGCCTGCGGGCTGCGTGCGGGTGATTTCCAGGAGCTTATGTACATTTACGAGCTGCTGGAGCGTCTGACGGTATGCAAAAGCGTTATTGCCCATCTGAGGGCAAGAAAGGAAACACGCTGGCACAGCTTTGCGGAAAATCTCGACTATCCCGAAAAGGATAACGGGAATTTCAGAAAATACGTCAATTCCAGAATGGAAAACGGCGAGATAAAGATAATTCTCAGAGAGCTGACGGAGGAGGGGCAGAGGGTCTATGAGCATTGCAATTGACAGGGAAAAATGCGTAGGCTGCGGCAGATGCCATGATGTATGCCCCGGGACGCTTATCAAGCTCGGTGAGGACAAAAAGGCATACATAAAATATCCCAAGGACTGCTGGGGCTGTACCTCCTGCGTTAAGGAATGTCCCGTTCATGCTGTCAGGCTTTATCTGGGAGCGGATATGGGCGGTCTGGGAAGTATGGTGCATACCGAGAAAAAGGACGGTTTGCTTTGCTGGATAATCGACAGTCCCGACGGAACTGTTTCCGAAATAAAAATAGACCCGAAAGAATCCAATAAATACTAAGGGGGAACCAACGTGAGCGAATTTTCACATCTTGACGAGCTTGAAGCGGAGGCTATTTACATAATCAGAGAGGTTGCGGCGGAGTGCGAAAAGCCTGTAATGCTCTATTCCATCGGAAAGGACAGCTCGGTAATGCTCCATCTGGCTATGAAGGCATTTTATCCCGAAAAGCCGCCTTTCCCGTTTCTCCATGTGAACACTACATGGAAGTTTAAGGAAATGATAGAGTTCCGCGATAAGACGGCGAAAAAGCTTGGCATTGAAATGCTTGAATATATCAACGAGGACGGCGTAAAGCAGGGGATAAATCCCTTTGACCACGGCTCTGCGTACACCGATATTATGAAAACTCAGGCTTTGAAGCAGGCACTGAACAAGTACGGCTTTACGGCTGCATTCGGCGGCGGACGGCGTGACGAGGAGAAGTCCCGTGCGAAGGAGAGAATATTCTCCTTCAGAAATGCGGCTCATGCCTGGGACCCGAAAAATCAGCGTCCCGAAATGTGGAAGCTGTACAACACCAAGATAAACAAGGGCGAAAGCATTCGTGTTTTCCCTATTTCCAACTGGACGGAGAAGGACATCTGGCAGTACATAAAGCGGGAAAATATCGACATTGTGCCGCTGTATTTTGCGGCGGAGCGTCCCGTGGTGGAGCGTGACGGAAATCTGATAATGGTAGATGATGACCGTTTCCCGCTTAAAGAGGGTGAAGTTCCGCAGATGAAGTCGGTGCGTTTTAGGACGCTGGGCTGCTATCCGCTGACGGGCGGCATTGAATCCACGGCGCATACTCTTGATGAAATTATTGAAGAAACACTCAGCTCGGTGTCCTCCGAGAGAACCTCGAGAGTTATCGACAACGAGGCGGCGGGCAGCATGGAACGCCGCAAGAGGGAGGGCTATTTCTAATGAAGGGACTTCTTAAATTTATAACCTGCGGCAGCGTTGATGACGGAAAATCCACGCTTATCGGACATATCCTGTACGACTCCAAGCTGCTTTACGCCGATCAGGAAAAGGCTCTGGAGCTGGACAGCAAGGTGGGCAGCCGCAGCGGAAAGATAGACTATTCTCTGCTGCTGGACGGTCTGATGGCTGAGCGTGAGCAGGGCATCACCATTGACGTTGCGTACAGATATTTTACCACCGACCACCGCAGCTTTATCGTTGCGGACACTCCCGGCCATGAGGAATACACCCGTAACATGGCGGTAGGTGCGTCCTTTGCGGATCTTGCCGTTATTCTGGTGGACGCTTCTCAGGGCGTTCTGGTTCAGACAAGGCGTCATGCGAGAATTTGCAGTCTGATGGGTATAAAATATTTCGTATTTGCCGTAAACAAGATGGATCTTATCGGCTATGACGAGAACCGTTTCAAGGAGATAGAAAAGCAAATTTCCGAGCTGGTAAATGAGCTTTCGCTTCAGAATGTGCAGATAATACCCCTGTCCGCCACCGAGGGCGACAATGTTACCAAGAAGTCGGACAACATTAAGTGGTATGACGGTCCCGCACTTCTGGAATATCTGGAGAATGTTGACATTTCGTCGGAGAACAATGAGCAGGGCTTTTATATGCCCGTTCAGAGGGTGTGCCGTCCCGACCGCACGTTCAGAGGCTTTCAGGGACAGATCGAGGCGGGCAGCATAAGCGTCGGGGACGAGATAACCGCTCTCCCCAGCGGAGAAAAGGCGGCTGTAAAGTCTGTCCTCATGACCGACAAGGAGGTTCAGACCGCATATGCGGGTCAGCCCGTTACTGTTTCCCTTGACAAAGAGGTTGACGTTTCAAGGGGCTGCGTGCTTATTAAGGGCACGGACATCGGCATTTTCAAGCGGCTGAAGGTTTCGCTTCTTTGGATGGACGACGAGGAGCTTTCCGTTGGCAAGGACTATCTTGTGAAGCTTGGCACAAAGACCATTCCCGCAATTCTGGCGGGTATAGACTATGCAGTCGACGTGAACACGGGGGAGCATATCAAGGCGGAAAAGCTGTCCAAAAACGGTATTGCAGTCTGCGATATTCTGCTGACGGAAGCTATTACAGCGGATAAATTCACCGCTCACAAGACGCTGGGCGAGCTTATCCTCATTGACCGTGTGACCAATATGACTTCGGCTTGCGGAGTTGTTCTGGAGCTGAGTGAGAGAGGGGACACGGCGTCCGAAAAGGCGTCCTTCAAGAATGGCGAGCTGACCGCAAGAGGGGATATTTTCGAGGAATTCTATTATGACACGAGCAGCCTTAATGTGCTGAAATATCAGCCCGTAAAGGCGACCTACACGGTTGGCGATGAAATACCCACGGAGGGCGAAAGCTACCGTTACCCCGACAGCTTTGATATTATCGTGCTGCGTGACGGCGTTTCCGTTAAGGTGCGGGATAAGAAGATAACCGAGATAATCCCCACAGCCGATTACAGCTACGGCGGCGTTCCCGTCGTAAACGGCAGAGGGTTTGGCGTAAAGGCTTCCTCCGATGAGGAGATAAAGCAGTTCCTGAAGGAATATGCCGAAACGGACGAAAAGGCGCAGAGCGGGTTCTTTGCAAAATGGGTACGCTTTGACGAGTACAGGAAGGTAATTGTTAAGTCGTGATTTGACCGAGGTGAAAAGAATGCTGGTAACGACAAGAGGCAGATACGCTTTGCAGGTGATGATAGACCTTGCGGAGCATAACGACGGCAGATGTGTCCCCATACGGGATATTGCAAAGCGTCAGGAGATCTCTCCGAAATATCTGGAGCAGATACTTCCGCTGCTGTCAAAAAGCAACCTTGTTTACGGCGTTCACGGGAAGAACGGCGGCTATCGGCTGAACCGTCTGCCCGAAAAATACAAGGTCGGCGAGATACTTCGGGTGGCGGAGGGTGACCTCATTCCTGTGTCCTGCCTGAATGACGACAGCGTGTGTAACAAGGAAAGCAGACCCATGAAGATGTGGTCGGATTTCTACAAGCTGACCAACGATTACTTTGACAGCATTACCATTGCTGACCTTATGGGCGACAGTGATGAATATGACTATGTGATATGACTGTATTGCAATTTATGTAAACAAATTATGCAAAATAAAGAGAAATATTTTATATTTTGGCGGTAATGAACCATATAAATGCAATTATTTTTGCAAATTCCGTCATTTTCGCACTTGACATCAGCGGTTTTTAGTGGTATCATATTAAATAGAAACAAGGGCGTTTCGGTGAAATATCCGAAGCGCCCTTGTTTATTTGCGAAAAGAGATGAATTATATGAACACACCTGTTGCAGATGCAAGAGCTATAAATGAATTGCTTGCAAGATACGGAGTAAAATTCGGTATTTACAAAAACGGAAATTTCAAGGAGCAGCTTTTCCCCTTTGACGCTATTCCGAGAGTGATAACCGCAGAGGATTTTGCGGATATGGAAAAGGGGCTTGTTCAGAGGGTGGACGCCCTTAATATGTTCCTTGCGGACATATATTCCGAGGGGAAAATTATCAAAGACGGTATCATTCCCGAGGATTTTGTCTACATCTCAAAAGGTTATCTTGCGCCCTGTGCGGGTGTCATGCCGCCAAAGGGCGTTTACAGCCATATTTCGGGCATTGACCTTGTTCAGGCGAAGGACGGGGAGTGGTATATCCTTGAGGATAATCTGCGTATCCCGTCGGGAGCGAGCTATCCGCTTATTGCAAGGGAGCTTTGCAGAATGGCTAGTCCGTCGGCGTTTGAGAACGGGAATATTGCCGATAACCGAAACTATGCGGCACTCCTCCGCAGCACCATGGACAATGTAAACTGCGGCGGAATAAACGTTATCCTCACCCCCGGCAGATACAATGCTGCGTACTTTGAGCACAGCTATCTGGCGGAAAAAACGGGTGCTGTGCTGGTACAGAACACCGATCTTTTCGTTGAGGACAATATTCTGTATATGAAGGATTATCTGGGCGGAAAGACTAAGGTTGGCGCAGTTTACCGCCGAATTTCCGACGAATATCTTGACCCGCTGACCTTCCTGCCCGAGTCGCTTATCGGTGTTCCGCACATTATGGACGCTTACCGTGCGGGAAATGTTGCTATTATAAACGCTCCCGGAAACGGTGTTGCGGACGACAAGGGTATCTACTATTTCGTGCCGAAGATGATAAAGTACTATCTTGGCGAGGAGCCTATCCTCAAAAACGCCCCCACCTATCTGCCCTTCTACGAGGAGGACAGGAAGTACGTTCTGGACAATCTGGAAAAGCTTGTTATCAAGGACGTTTCCGAGGCGGGCGGCTACGGAGTTGTGTTCGGACGGGATATGACAAAGGAGCAGCTGTCCGATTGGCGGACGCTTATTACCGAGCAGTCCCGCCGCTTTATCGCACAGGAGGTAATTGATTTTATCGACCTGGAGGTAATGGAGAACGGACAGAGCGTTATGCGAAAGGCAGATCTGCGTGCGTTCGTCCTCAGCGGCGAAAAGACAAGAGTATGGCCAAGCGGGTTGACACGTTTTTCGAGAATTGCGGATTCGTTTGTTGTCAACTCATCTCAGGGAGGAGGCTTTAAGGACACATGGGTGCTATTACCGGAATAAATATCAACAATCTTTTCTGGCTGGGAAGATATGTTGAGAGAGTTTTTACGACCTTAAACAGCTTTTTTAAGTATGCCGACAGATTTATCGAGGGCGGCGACGAGGCTTATGAAAGGTATCTCAGGGATATTAATGTCCCCGATATTTACGGAAGTGCGGACGTATTTTTCAAGAAATATGTTTTCGACCTGTCCGACCCCAATTCCATAATCTCAAACCTAGACAGGGCGCTGGGCAACGGCATCGTTCTCAGGGAAACCATAAAAACACCGTCTTTATCCTATTTGCAGATGGCTATGGACAAGTTCAAGGCGTGCGAGGGAACGGATAAGATCCGCTTCGATATGCTGCCTGTCAGGGACGCTATTTACGCATTCTGGGGCAGTATCGACAGCAATATGACCGACGGCGATGCCCTTCGCATTATCCATCTGGGAAAATCGGTGGAGCGGGTGGATATGTACATTCGCCTTGGCTATCCCGAGGAGGAATTTTCCACACAGCTTGAAAATCTTGTCAAGCACGTTTCAAGGTATTCCGATATGCCTATCGTAAACAATGATGCTCTTGCCGCACTTCAGCTGGCATTGCAGGAGCAAAGCAAGCCGGGGCAGTTCAAAGGGCTTCTTATTGACAATATCGAAAATCTCATTGAGGTGAATATCCTTGAAGCGGTTACAGTTTGAATTTCAGACAAACTTGGATTTTTCCTGCGGAATGTCCGAGCATTGCTTCACACTCCGCTGCATTCCCGTTTCGGACGGGCGGCAGACTATCGCAGAACCGAAATGCGTTATTCTCCCCCGTTCGGGTAAGGTCTGGCGCAGTCGGGACAGCTTTGGCAACACCCTTATCTGCGGCAGAATGAACGAGGAGCACAGCGGCTTTTTGTTCAAGGTCAGCGGAGAAGCGAGTATAGAAAATTCCTGTGAAGCCCCGGGAATTGCACAGCCCTTTTACCGTGCATACACCGAGCTGACTGCGGCGGGAGATAAGCTGCTGGCGTTTTATGAGGAAAACCGTCCCGCAGGTGCTGATGTCCGTCTTAGGGCGGAACAGCTCTGCGAGGCGGTTTATAATGCTATGGTCTATCAGCGGGGCGAAACGGGTGTGAAAACAACGGCGGAGGAGGCATTTTCCGTCGGCAAGGGCGTTTGTCAGGACTATGCGCACATTTTTCTTTCCCTTCTTCGGACGGACGGTATCCCATGCAGATATGCTTCGGGGCTTGCCTTTGAATGCGGGGAAACTCACGCATGGGTGGAGATAAATGACGGCGTTCGCTGGATAGGCATGGACCCAACCCACAACCGCTATATCGGCGGGGGATATATAAAGCTTTGTCACGGACGGGATTACTCCGATTGCCCCATTGAAAGGGGAATTTATCGGGGAAACGGAAACAGCCTTCAGACAGTTTCGTCAAAGGTGACAGAGGTCTGATTTTTATAGCAGTACTTATAAATATCCTTACACACTTGTAGGGGACGGGTTTCCCGTCCCGCTTTGACCCGTAAAACTCACAGTAAGGATATTTTCATGGATTGCGATAGTGTTGAGTGATGAGAGTTGAAAGTTGAATTTAATGTGAAAAGTGGTTTTTTTAAATTCATCACTTAACATTTAACACTATGAAAGTTGCTTCATAAGGAGAGAATTAACAATGATGACAGTAATTGCAAGCGCAGGTCTTGCAGTAAATGAGCGTGTGGAAATA
>JAEDOB010000076.1 GCA_016302225.1 Oscillospiraceae bacterium
AAAGAGCCGGGTTATTCATCATATGCCGACGAACAGCTGGCTGATTGCTACATTGCTGTGGGTGAACCGCTTACGGCGATAAACAGGCTAAAAGAGATCGTTGAACGGTGCGGCACGGAGTGGGGCGGCTTTTACTCTTGCAGTAAGCTAATAAAAATTTCCTTTGACAACGGCTATTATGAGGACTGCCGAAAATATTCGCAGCTGCTTTTATCCGAATGTCCCGAAATGAGCAATATGCAAATAATCGGCAATTATTATCTCTATAAGCTTGAAGATGATGAAGGTAAAAGAAAGGCTTTGTGGGATAAATGCTGTTCGCTGTTTGAAAAGCTTGATTTTGTGTATCTGCACGTTGTTATGGAGGATTTTCTTATTGAGTATTCCGAAAAGTTCCCTGACATAAATAAAAGGCTTGAACTGCTGACCGAATGTGCCCGATATATGAATATGTACACAGACAATTGCAGGATCTATAAATACATTTTCAAATTATGTGACGGTAAAAAGGAAATTGCACGGTTTCATACCAAAGCCTTATTGCAGTGTGCCTATCGGCTGTTCAGAAAAGATGATGAAGTCCTTTCACTATGCAAAAAAGCCGAAAGCATTTTTCTGTCGTCGGGAATTGACGATGAAATATTTAAAAATGAAATGTACTGCATTATGGGCGAATGTCTGGAGAATAGGGGCATTTCTTTTATGGCATATGCCGAAGAAGCGTACAAAAAATGCGATCTGTATCTGCTTGCTAAACACAGATCTGTCGGCAGCGATGATGAAAAGCTGCTGGAAATATGGACCGACACATTGGAAAAATATAATTTTCTTGAGCAATATGCTATGTCGGAAAAATGCAGTGATATGATAATGCAGGTTATCCGCAGGAACATAAACCGCTCTGAGTTTTGTTATTACACCGAAATTTCGGGGACGATTTACGAAATTATCGAATGTCTGGGACAAACGCAAAACCATGGAAAAATCCGTCAGCTGCTCTCTGAAATTTATCCGCAAATCTTATATTACTATGATAATATTTATGACGGTGAAAAAACAGAGATACCCGAACGCTGTTCGGGCGATATACATCAGCTTGCATTTTATGCAAATAACTCCGATGAAAAATTGGGCAGTCTAATACTCAATATTGCGTCCGTGATTATATTGACGGGCGGAAATGCAGATGCTTTGTCGGTGCAAAAAGCAATGCAAAATGACATAGACTGCTTCAAATCACTTGTGAGCAAATTTAAGGCAGCATTGGAAACGCAGCTTACCTCCCGTCAGGTCGATAATATCATTGAAATTAAAAAGTCTATGGAAGAAAAATCTGAATTTTGTGATACGCAAATTCTTGACACTCTGGAGCATTTCAGCGCAGTTTATGAGCGGTCGGACATTGAATTTAAAAGATAAAAAACGGAACCAAGACAAACAAAAAGCTTGCTTTGGTTCCGTTGTTTTGGTAAATATTATTCCACGTCCAGCTGAACAAATCCCTGCATAAATGACATTGGGTCGTCTGCATATGCAGAGTGCATAAACACCCAGTCATATGGATTTCCCGCAAAAAGCTCGCCGTAACCGCAGTCGGACAGAACGCAGTTCATTTCATCAATAAATATTTTCGGCAGAATTTCCGATGAATATTCAAGGTCATGGGCTAATCTGCAATTGCACCAGAAGGACGTAAATTTCAGTAGAATGAGCAGCTTTCGCATAGCGTCATAGGAGGTATAACCCTGTTTTTCTATTATATCGGACAGAGTTTTTTTGCTTGGGAAATTTGTTCGGATAATACTCGGAATATTGCTGTTATTTATTCCCGATACCGATTCGGTCATGGCACAAATCAGAAATTCTTTGGAAGTGACATCTTTGTTATAAATAATGTCCGTAAACACATCATAGCTGTTGATCTCATAAAGCCAGCGCAGGATAAGTCCGCAGTCCTTCGGCAGCTTTTTTTCGTGTGCGTTATGTATGCTTTTTATAAACTCAGCAGCAGCTTTATCCGCCTCGGGATGGGAAAGCTCGGCTACAAAAAGAGCAATATATTCACGGATCTTTTTATTGCTTACCTTAAAATTCTGCGGTTCGTTTTTCACATATTCAATAAATTCTTCTTCGGTATGGAAAGAGGAAATTTCGTTATTCAGATATACAGTATAGCATATTTCACTATTGCCGTTATCCGAAATTTCTGCAAGGGCACTCACCTTTTCGTAAAGAGAAACTGCCTGCTCATAGGTTTTGCCGTTTTTCATGCAAAACAGATAAACAGCTTCTTTCAGCTGACGGCAGTCAAAGCATCTGTCAAAATAAACGTGGTGAAAAAACCATTTCGTAACTTCGGCAGTCGCACCCAAAGCAAAGCAGATCTGAAACATTTTCTCACGGCTGTCGGACTGAACCTTGGGACGGGCGTCATTGGAAAACCATTTTTTCAATGTGACCTTTGTAAAGCTTACGCCAATATTATTCAGCATTTTGTCAAGATAATCGGCTTTTTCAAGCGGGTCATCACTGCCGTTATAGCCGCACTTTTCCATAAGCTCACTTAGCCCGCTGCCGAATTTACGGAGATCATTATTGAGGAAATCTATTTCTTCAAAATATCGCTCGTCATCACAATGATCGGCGGGGTATGATGCAACTTTATTTTCGATAAATTCTGTGAATTTTTCCTGCATAATACCCCACCCAAAAAAGATTTAAAGTAAACGTCATATCCATAGTAAACGACAAAAATTATTTTACTGAGCGAAATTTTGAAAAACAAAATCGGTGTTTCACTAATTACCACTGACATTTGTAAGATTAAGGTGCTTTATCTTCCGCAGTGCGATCAAATTCACTATCAAAGCAAATAGCGCACCGACCGCACAGGCATAAAGACAGGCAGGAATATTCGGCGTACGCACATAACGATTTGCGCCCGTTTCAATAATGCGCACTACCACATAGGAAAGCACAATACCAAACCCGCTGCCCAGAATAAGTCCCATTAAGGTCAGAACAATATTATCCTTGTAAACATACGCCTTGGTTTCGCTCAGAGTGTAGCCGTTGATACGCATTACCGCCAGCTCCCTTGCCTTTCTGTTTATGTGCATAGAGATCTGATTTAGAAGCACCAGCAAAGCCATTACAGCCGACAAGGCAAGGCATATCCAGATTACCAAATTAATGCTGTCTGCATTTTTTGCAAACTCGCTGTTGTCCTTCAAGGATAAAAATCCGTCCATGTTACGGACCTTTTCGTACAGTCCGTTTATATCACCTTTAAGCAGAAAGACGCTTTCGTCCGTTTCCTCGCCCATGGCAGATTCATAATAACTGTCGGTGGTGACAAACAGATGATACGGAAGATAATGCTCGATCACTCCCACAACATTGAACTCCTTGGGATTTCCTTCCGAATCCATAAATTCAACCCTGCTGCCCTCGGACAGGTCATTAAGCTCTGCACACTTTCGTGAAACCAGCACACCATTCTCGGGAACAGCAGCTCTGCTCTTAGTGTTAATGTCCCAAACATTCATAAAATCATCAAGCTTATCAAAATCAGATGCCGCAACGATATGGGCATTTTCCCAGCTGCCGCCGTTTACCCTGAAATTTTTCAGCTTGTCCTGAATGACCGTATAGCTTATATTTTCCTCACGAAGGACATTTTCAAAATCTTCCTTTTCGCCCGCACTGCTGTCGATGACCATGCGGT
Organism: Oscillospiraceae bacterium; assembly: GCA_016302225.1. Lineage (GTDB taxonomy): Bacteria > Bacillota > Clostridia > Oscillospirales > Ruminococcaceae > UMGS1889. The sequence continues at coordinate 3,728 of JAEDOB010000076.1, forward strand.
TTTCATACAGGAAATATTCGTCATACTGAGTTATGGAGGAATTTTCAAGGGCAAGCTTCAAGGAAAAGCATATTACCAGAAGCGCAATACAGCCCACAACGCCCATAATAGTCGTCATCATACGTCCCTTATCGCTCAGAACATTTTTTATCATAGTGCGGGAATACAGGCTAAGCTTTTTGTAGCTCTTCCATTTTTCGAAGAAAAATCCCTTTCCCCGAACGGGAACTTCACCCCGCAGCAATTCCGTTGCAGGCATACGAACAAGCTTTGCACAGGCAGCATAAGTGGACGCCATAAACACAGTCAAACAAATAACTGCCGTGATAACAGCTTCTTTTACCGCAAAGGTCAGCGGTATATTTTCCAGCAGGAAATTCGGCTTGAAAATATGAAGCACCAGAAGTTCTACAATAACAACACTTGCAAGCCAGCCTATGGCAATACCGAGGACAGCGCACAGCACGTTATAAAGCATATAGTGGTCAAGAATTTCTTTGGAACGAAATCCCAGAGCCTTTTGCGCGCCGATAAGCGTTCTCTGCTCGTCTATCATTCGTGAGATCGCCGCATGGCAGACAACCACCGCTACCAGCAGGAAAATAATTGACATGGAATAGCTCAGACCGTAAATTCCGTCAACGATAGTTTTCACGCCGCGAATATCTCCAATGTCATTTCTGACGGAAATTATCCAATCCTTTTGCTGAATATCAGCCGCCTTTTCTTCTGCATCGGCAAGCTCCGACTTTGCATCGTCCAGCTTTTTGCGAGACTCATTCAGTTCATTTTCGACGTCCTCTATCTGCGAAATGCCTTCCCGATAATCAAGAATAGCTGCCTTTAACGGAGCAGCTGCTTCACCAAACATATCAAGCTGAGTCAGTGCAGAATCAAGGTCAGTATCAAGTCCCATAGCTGTGAGATTTGCATTGATGTCATCAAGTGCATTATCAAGCTTTTCTCTGTTTTCGTTGATGCTTCGCTCTGCTTCGGAAAGCTCATCCTCGCTGTCGGAGAGCTTTTGCTTAGCGTCCTCTATTTCGGCTTCTGCGTCACCTGTGAGGGATTCGTAACGAAGCTGTGCACGTTCCCGGGCAAGCTCATCTATCTTATCCTTGAATACCTTCTCCTGCTTTTTATATTCGTCGGAAAAATAGTAATAGTTATCCAAAGCATTATTTTTGATAAATGCAGTGGTGTAGCAGTCGCTGTAATAAGACGAGTCAAAAGCATCTTTTGCAAGCATTATGTAATAGGACGCAGCACCAAGTCCCTCCGAGCTTTTTCCTCGGGCATCACGAACCGTTGCACAGCAGAAAAACGGCTCGTTCACTATTGCCGTCACGCTGAATGTATCCGAAAGGAACATACCGTCATGCTCCAGCGTTATCTTGTCACCGAGCTTTATTTCATGCTCCTTTGCAAACTTTTCCTCCACAGCAGCTTCATTTGCCGCAGCGGGAAGAACACCCTCAATGATAACGGGGTCGTTCATCTCGTCGGAAAGAGAACGTGCCTGTATGATTATTTTCTCACGATCGCTGTTCATCAGTGCCATGGCAGAATATCCGCCCTCTGCGGCCTCTACCTCGTCCCAGCCCTTTATTGCTTCTATATCCTCCTCTGTGATACCGTTTGCACAGGTTATCTCCAGAGATTCAAGGCGATTTGAAATGAAATAACGGTTTGTTTCTTTCAGTATTGCAGTTGCGGTGGATTGCATTCCCAGAAAAATAGCAATGCTTGTAGCCGCAATAAACGCAACGGCAAAAAAGGGAACGCCGTTTTTCTTTATTGTCCTTAAAAGATGTTTCGTCCTTGCTTTCCTTTTTACCATACTAACTCCTTTGCACTTGCAGGGTGCCTGTTTACGATAACCTCCGCAACTACTCCGCCCTTCATGCGAATAACACGGTTTGCCATTTTTGCGATTTCCTCGTTATGTGTAACCATTAAAAGAGTTGTACCCGATTTTATGACCTCTTCAAGAACTGTCAGTACCTCAATGCTTGTTTCATAGTCAAGTGCGGCAGTCGGCTCGTCTGCAAGAATTATCCTCGGCTTCTTCACAAGTGCTCTGGCTATGGACACACGCTGCTGCTGACCGCCTGACATCTGTGCGGGATAGTTATCCTTTCGCTGAGAAAGACCTACCCGTTCCAAAGCCTCCGCAGCGTCCATGGAATCGTCGCACAATTCCCCGATGAAATCAAGATTTTCCTCTGCGGTAAGAGTTGGCATAAGGTTGTACGCCTGGAAAATAAATCCCACAGAATGTCTGCGGTATTCCGTCAGCGTCTTTTCATCTGCCTTTGAATAGTCCTTGCCGTCAAAAAGAAATGTTCCCGTGGTAAGCTGATCCATACCGCCAATGATGTTGAGCATAGTGGATTTTCCGCAGCCCGATTCCCCCAGAATTACAAGGAACTCGCCCTCTTTAATGTCAAGATTTACACCCTTCAGAACTTGAAGCTCGGTTTCTCCCGAGCCGAAGGTCTTTGTCACATTTTTCAGGGAAATGATAGATTTCTTTTCCTCCGAAAAGCCAAGATTTAAGCCGTTGCCGTCCACCGCAATGGCGGTCAGCATAGCCAGATTTTCACAAAGGGCGATATCCTCGTCGTCGAACAGAGAACCGTCTTTTTTATTGATTATCTGAATACAGCCTATGACCTCATATCTGTTTACGAGAGGAACGCAGACCATACTTTTTGTTTCAAAGCCCGTAGTTTTATCAAAACGTCCAGCCCACCGCTTGTCCTTCCGACAATCCTTAACTACGGTGGATTTTCCCTCTTTAACGACCGTACCTGCGATACCCTCTCCAAGCTCCAGACTAAGACCCGTCAGGTCTGCCCCGCCCATAGTGAAGGAGGGATATATTCTTTTATCCCCCGATACATTGTAAAACCAGATAGTTCCTGCCTCAGCACCAACTGCCTTTACCACTTCTCCCAGACCGGTACGCAATGCTTCTTCCAGCGATTCTGCTTTCTGGAGCAATGAAGTGATTTCCCAGATGACCTGCGTATATTCGATTTTTGTGTTTTGTTTACTCATTTTACCACCTGCATATTCCTTCTTTACCCTTTCTATTTGAAAAGTTACCGCCTTCACATTTTTATGGTTATCCAAAGTTTGTATACTGTGAGGTGCTTTAGATGACCTTATGCCGATTAATATATAAGTGAGAATGATCGTCCTTTTGTACGGAAATGTATCAAGATAAATTGGCAATATATTTTTTCATTTATTATAGCATATTTTGTTGATAAAATCAAGAAGCTTTGACTGAAAATCTACCAAACACTATATAGCAGCGACAAAATTATTTTACTTTGAGCGGAATTTAAGTAAGCATATTTTCGCATTTTTTTGTTTTTTTCTATAACTTTATGCAATAAAAAATGCCTATTCTACGTGATTTACGTAAAATAGGCATTTCCGATTTGGCGCAGAAAGAGGGATTTGAACCCTCGCGCCGGTTTCCCGACCTACTCCCTTAGCAGGGGAGCCCCTTCACCACTTGGGTATTTCTGCGAATGGTGAACCGATAAAACTATTCACTTAAAGGAAAAGTTGGCGGAGAGGAAGGGATTCGAACCCTTGTGCCTTGTGGGCAAACGGTTTTCAAGACCGCCTCGTTATGACCGCTTCGATACCTCTCCGTATTTCGTTTAACGGAAAATGCGGTTTTACTGCCCGCACAACGCTTTAACGACTTATTTATTTTACCATATAGAGAATTTTTTGTCAAGCATTTTTCGCAAATAAATATTTTTCGTCAGATTGTACAAATATAACATCTCTGATATAGCACAATGAAACAAATTATCTTCGTTAATAAAATTCGCCCGAATTTCCGAAAAAAACACGGGTATGCCGCACAATTTCGTGCAGCATACCCTCTTTTTATCCTAATGAAGCATAGCCGTTTTCCTTAAAATCGTAGTATTTGAACGGCACAAAAAATCCCTTGTCCGAATGGCAGACGGGGCAGCTTTGGGGTGCCATGGGACCTCTGTGGATATGTCCGCAGTTCAGGCAGAGCCACTCGGTCTTTTCGTTTGTGTTTTCCGCCTTGAAAAGCAGTCCCCGTTCAATAAGAGAAGCAAATGTGCCGAAACGGTCGCCGTGAACCTTTTCAATGGCGGCAATATTCTCGAAAGCCGACGCTATCTGCAAAAAGCCCTCGTCCTTGGCGGTTTTTGCAAATGCGGGATAGACCGTTTCAAACTCCTCATACTCATTATGTCGGGCAGAGGTGAGAAGCTTCACGATGTCGTCGTAATTGTCCACGGGATATGCGCCCTCTATGGCAATATTTTCGCCGTTTGACTGTCTGAGAAAATTATAGAATATTTCGGCGTGCGCCTTCTCCTGATCGGCGGTCAGCTTGAAAACACGGCTGAGGAATTCGTAATTCTGCTGCTTGGCTGCATTCGCCGCAAAGGTGTAGCGGTTTCTCGCCTGACTTTCTCCCGCAAATGCCCTCATAAGATTTTCCTTTGTGATACTTGATGAAAATTCCATTTAAAGTATTCTCCTTTTTGAGTGATTTGCATTATTATCTTTCATTTAACGAATTTTATGCCCAAAATAGTGATTTTCTTTGAAAAAAATATTTGACAATTGAATGAAAAAGAGTTATAATAAGATAGTATGTAGACATTACAGCCGCATTATCGGCTTAAAACTAATAAAGGTGGATTTGATAAATGGGACTTTTTGATGGATTGTTCGGTTCTTACAGCAAAAGAGAGCTTGCAAAGATAGAGCCTATAAAGAACAAGGTTCTTGCCCTTGACGAGGAATATCAGGCTATGTCTGAGGAAACTCTTAAAGGACAGACAAAGGTGCTGAAGGAAAGGCTGGCAAACGGCGAAACTCTTGACGACATTCTCCCCGAAGCACTTGCTACGGTAAGAGAGGCTGCCTGGAGAGTTCTCGGAAAGAAGCCCTTCCCCGTTCAGATTATCGGTGCTATCGTTCTTCATCAGGGACGTATCGCCGAAATGAGAACAGGTGAAGGTAAGACCCTCGTTGCCTGCTGTGCCGCTTACCTTAATTCGCTGGACGGCAAGGGCGTTCACGTTGTAACGGTAAATGACTACCTTGCAAAATCCCAGTCGG
>JAEDOB010000077.1 GCA_016302225.1 Oscillospiraceae bacterium
ACTTAACGGCTTTTTTTAAATAATAAAGGTATCCTCTAAACAAATTATGTCGATAATTGACAACGCCGTTTTTTCGTGTTATAATATATTAAAGCGTAATTCGACCCGTTTCGGATCATAAGGAGAATGTATATGTTAGAATTTATCATCAAATACGGTCATTGGGTTATTGTCATTTTAGGTATCATTCTTTTGGGCTTAATGTTTAAAAACTACGGGACGCTTGTATTGCAGAAGGAACGCATCAATGAATTGCTTGAGAGAAGAAACAAGAAATACATAAAGAATAAAGACACCCGCAAATTGGAGGAGGAAGATGATGACGATTCCTCTGTAAGTCCGGATACTATCAGAAGCCATGAGAAGGATTTCAACAATGCTTGTTCCTTGCATAATATGTATGCTCAGCTGATACCTATATTTCCTCTGATGGGCGTTTTGGGTACTGTTGAGGGACTAATTAAGAATGTCAGTGCGACCGAAGCTGCACAGATGCTGGATTCCCTTGATATTGCTTTGTACACCACAGCGGCAGGACTGATATGTGCAATAGTATTAAAGGCGTTTGACGTTTTTTGTCCTTCAAAGGTCATAAATGACGTAGAAGTAATGTTGGAGGATTTCAATAAAAAGCTGGATCTTTCAAATATGTTTTAAATCGACAAGACCTTTTGGGAGAAATGATATATGCGCAGAAATAAAAGAGGAAAAAGTGATATAGTTATTGACCTTACGTCAATGCTTGATGTTATTTTTATCCTTCTTCTTGTAGTCATGGTCGGACAGAAAACAACAGCATCTCAGTCTGTGGAGGAATATGAAAAGCTTCAGGCAGCTGCCGAGGAGCAGATAGCGGAGGCGGAGAATGCAAAGCTTGTCTATGAGGATATTGCAGACAGCTATAACTACGTTTGTGTGGCATCTGCTTCGGTGCCCTTTGATTCGGACGAAATTCAAAAGAGGAAGATAATGCTTCTGGTAAACGGCTCTGAGATGGAAACCTTCGAGCTTATCGGCAATGATGTCGAGGACTCATTTGCGGCTTTTAAGGCGGCATTGGAGGGATACATAAGCGAGTACAAGGATTGCCCCGTAATTCTGTCGCTGAATGATGATGATGACAGGATACTTTATCGTGATGAAAAGAGGATAACAGAGATATATAACGAGCTTTCCGAGAACAACCCCAACGTGTATATCAAGGGCAACCTGAGTGAGGTGGTGTCATGATAGCGACAATATTTGTTATTGCGGGTGCACTTCTTTTTATTGTCGGAATAGCAGTGTTGATTCGTGTTCGTGTCGTATCACGGATAAAAAGAGATCTTCGAATTATCGACGGCGAAATTGCTCCCGATGAAAGCAGTAAATCCGAAAATGTCCGAAGGCTAAAGCAGCAGCAATTCTCCTTGGCTTGCATGGCTGTTATCATTTTGGGACTTATCATATTTTTCATGGGATGGTATCTGGGCTATGCCGATAAGGGTGACGGATTTCTTTTCAAAAGGCTGATAAAGGGCGAAGAAGCGGTGACTTGCTCGGTCAAAATAAATGACAATAATCAGTATGTGGCAAGTGACGGAAATCTTTATTCATACTACATTTGGGTTAGAGGAAATGATTTCGAATTCTGCGGCGAAAAATGCGGCGATATTGACGGTGTAAGGGAAAAGCTTGTAAATATTCGGAGGGAAAACACGGTAATGCTGGTCGATGATTATGCGGTGGCTGACAAGTATGCTGCAGCCTGTAAGCTGCTGAGGGAATTGGGTATCAACTACGAAACGGAAGAAGTATAATGAAAAAATTTTTGCTGATAATATTATGCTTAACTTCGATATTATTCTTATGTGCGTGGGCTGAACAAGCGGTCATTCTTAATACCGATGAAAAGCTTATCGATCTGTCAAAGGCGATAGATTTTGTTAAACCCGGCGGCGAAGCCTTAGAGGAAAGCGACGAAGCTGACGGTGAAAAGCCGACAGGTGCTGACGTTGACAACAGCGGCAATGCTCAAACGGTAATTGTTATAAGCGTTCGGAATGAAACGGTTACCTATAACGGCACTCTTCTCGGCGAAAAGAGCATTGAAGAGCTGCTAAGTCGGGATAACAGGGAAAATGTTCGGTTTTGCCTTGTAGATGATTTTGCCGAGGCCCATGTTTATAAAGCCATACTCAGACAGCTGGAGCTTCTTCATACCGAAATCGGGCTTGAATTTTCATATGAATAGTATTGGAGAAAAGAAGATGAATAACAGTAAATGTAAACTGCTCCTTGTCCTGCTTGCCCTGATAATGACTGTTCAGCTGTGCGGTTTTTCGTTTATCCAGCCGAATATAGCCATAGATACTGACAAAAATCCCGTATACACATATGTTACGGCAGATGACCTTATTGATGAGCTGAACAGGGACAAGAATTTATCCAAATACAAGGATAAGTATATTGTTTTGTCGGGAATGTTTGAAAATCGCAGTAAGGACGGCATCAACGTAATAAACAGCGAGTCTGTTACAATACCTTGTTCATATAAAAAGGACGCAGGCATCAGCTCCGACGGTTTTAGCTTTAAGGATAAAATTGCGGTATGGGGCAAATGCACTATGTCTTTCGGAAAGCTAAAGCTTACAGATGTGAAGAAGATAGTTAAGAACCCTGCTGTAAGGTCAAGTGAAGCCTGCTATACTCTTGACGGTTCCTTTCTTGAAAAATCAAGGGCATTGGAGAGGACGCTAAATGACGGGACGGTAAAGTATTATATCCCAACGGGCTGGAAGGCAGTTGAAAGAAACATCAAGGATTATGACCTGGGAAAAATTGACGGTTACCAGTATGTACTTAACAATTTGCCGGGGAATGACAGCGGAGTTCCCGAGTCCTTATTTGTCTGCTATTTTGATAAATCACTTTTGCTGAATTCAGCTGATATGTCAAGAACAAACCAAGTCGAAAAGGCGATCATCGAGAATATCGAAGGAAGTGTGGGAACATTCCCCATATTCAAAAAGACGACGTATTATGGAGCGAAATATCAGTATTATCACGGCGTATATAATGACCCGCTGATGGAAAAATACATCACAGAGTATGTATTTCAGGCGGACGGGGACAGAGGAATAGTAATGTATCTGTATTTGTACAGAGAAACAGAGGCAAACCATTTATCCGATGTAATGCTGATAACAAGGCTTCTGGAAATCAACTGAAAAAGCTCACAAATGGCTAAACAGCGTCATTTGTGAGCTTTTTTTATTCTTGAACCGCTGAGTTGTCAGCAGGCAGAAGCCATAGATTCAATATCCTCCTCGTTGAGCATCTTGTTTGCGTCAAGGAGCATTACAATTTTTCCGTTTACCTTGCCGACGCCTGTGATATACTTGGAGCTCTTGTCGGACTTGATAGCGGGCGGGGGAGCAATGTTTTCGTTTTCGATGTCGATTACCTCATCAACGGTGTCAACAACAAAGCCGATAAGCAGCTCGCCGATAGTTACGACAACTATGCAGGTGCGCTCGGTGTACTCCGCTTCGGGCATTTTGAAGCGCAGTCTAACATCAACTATGGGAATGATGGCACCTCTCAGGTTAATGATACCCTTGCAGTAGGAGGGAACTTCGGGTACGGCAGTAATGTCCTGAACCTCGATTATCTCCTTAACTGCTGCGATGGGGAACGCATAATACTTATTCTGGATAAGGAAGGTGAGATATTTTGCCTGCTGAAAATCGTCCTCCTCTTCGTCCGAAAATCCCAAAGGCATATTGCTCATTATATATCAGTCCTTTCGATGTAATTGCAGGGTTATTTGTCAGCTATTTTGCGGCAGATAATGTCCGCCACCTTTGACAGGGGGGCTTGCTCGGTAACCGCTCCGATGTTGAATGCTACCATAGGCATACCGTAAACAACGCAGGTTTCCTTGTTCTGACCGATGGTATAGCCGCCTGCGTTTTTGATTTTCAGCAGACCGTTTGCACCGTCGGCACCCATTCCGGTAAGAAGAGCGGCAACTGTATTTTTTCCTGCGACCTCCGCAACGCTGTCAAACATAACGTCAACGGAAGGGCAATGTCCCGAAACCTTTTCCTGACCGGAAGTGCTGGTGATGAAGTAGCCGTTTGCATCCTTTTTCAGGCGGAGATGATGCTCTCCCGCAGCGATTATGCAAAGTCCTCGCCGCAGCCTGTCGCCGTCCTCGGCTTCTTTGACTTCCACCTTGCAGTTTTTGTTAAGCCTTTCGGCGTACATTTTTGTGAACACGGGGGGCATATGCTGGACAACAACTATGGGCGGTGAGTTCTCGGGAAGTCCCTGAATTACCACCTGAAGGGCTTCCGTGCCGCCTGTTGATGCTCCCAGAGCGATTATTGCGTCCTTGCTGCCGAAATGAGTTCCTTTGTTTTCCGCCGCCGAAATGTAGGCTGCAATGGGACGGTAATCGTTACCGCCGTCCGCAGCGGGCTTTCTGGGCTTTCTCCTCATAATTCGGGCGGATCTTGCGGTGATAATTTTTTCTGTAAGCTCGTCTGCGAAATTCTGCAGATCCTCAGGGGATTTTATCTGCGGCTTTCTGACGTAATCCACAGCACCTGCGTCTACGGCGTCGAATGCGCTCAGCGGTGCTGCGGACACAACTACGCAGGGGATAGGGTACTGCGGTATCAGTCGGCGGAGAAACTCAATGCCGTTCATTTTGGGCATTTCCACGTCCAGCGTCATAACGTCGGGGCGAAGCTCCAGAATTTTATCACGGGCTTCGTAAGCATCTCCCGCACAGCCCACAATTTGTATATCTTTATTTTGTGAAATTACTCTTTGGAGTGATGTACGGAAGAAAACCGAATCATCAACAATAAGAACCTTAACAGGTTGATTTGCCATAATGATCACCGTCCTGACGGTTTTTTGTGAGATACCGATATTGTCTGAGATCGGTATTATTCCATTTTACGGTAGATAGCAGGCTTTACATGCTTATACCGTGATGTCTTTGAAACGCTTTCTGCATGACCTATGAACAGATAGCCGCCGTTTTTGGTGCAGTCATAGAAGCGTTCGATAAGGTCGTCCTTTGTCTGCTGGTCGAAATATATCATAACATTTCGGCAGCTGATAAGGTCGTAGGGCTTTTTATAGGTAATGTCATTCATCAGGTTGAACTGCTTGTAGATGACCTGACTGCGTATGCTTTCACAGATCTGATAGCGGGTGTTGTCGATGCGGCGGAAATATTTCCGTATCCATTCATCGGGGACATCGCTCAGCTGTTCGGAGGAGTAAATGCCCGCTTTTGCCGTCCTCAGCACGTCTGTGTCAAGGTCGGTGGCGAGAATGCGGCAGTCCCACATAGCCTTTCGTGAGCCGAAATACTCGTCGATGGTCATAGCGAGAGTGTACGGTTCCTGACCCGTAGAGGAGGCAGCGCACCATATTCTCAGATCTCTGTCCCTGACCGTGCTTTCCAAATAGGGGAGAACGGTTTCCTTTAAGAAATCGAAATGGGCAGGCTCTCTCAGGAAAAAGGTATGGTTTGTAGTCAGCTTGTTTACAAGCTTGATGGTTTCGGCACCTGTCCTGTCGTTCAAAGCAAAATCAATATAGCTTTTGAAATCGGAATAGCCCATTTCAGCTACCATATTTGACAGCCGTCCCTCAATAAGCACACGCTTTTTTGCGAGATTTATGCCGTAATTCTGCTTCATATAGGTTACAAGACGGAGGAAATCATCATCTGTGAGCTTCATCAAATCAACGCACCGCCTGTTCAGCTTTCAATAATTCTCTGGCAGTCCAGCAGCAGACGAATTTCGTCACCGCTTTCGATAACGCTTTTGATATACTTGTTTGAGTTTACATTCTTGAAATTGGGAGTTTCGCTTATCTGGTCGGGGGTAACGCTTACCACCTCACGCACACGGTCAACGATAAGTCCCACGGACGTTCCCTGCCACTCGATAACGATAATGCAGGTACGTGCGTCGTAGGGAATTTCCTCCTTGCCGAAGCGTCTGCGGACGCTCATAATGGGAACGACCTTGCCGCGCAGGTTGATAACGCCCTTGATATAATCGGGAACCTTGGGGATAACCGTTATCTGCTCGATCTCGATAATTTCGGTAATATACTGTATTTCAATTCCATAGGTGCAGTTGTCGATGAGAAACAGCAGCAGCTCGCCGCCCGTTACGGAAAAATCTGTATTCTGAACTTCACTCATTGTAAAAACCTCGTTTCTATTATTGATAGACTGCGATCAGAAGTCGGAGATGATATTTCCGATGTCCAGAATGATGGTGATAGAGCCGTCGCCCAGGATAGAGCAGCCTGCCATACCGTTCTGCTTAACGTTGAAGTTGTTGAGCATAGGCGAGAAGGGCTTTACAACTACCTGCTGTTCGCCGATAAGCTCGTCAGCCATCAGGCAGGCGCTTCTGCCCTCGTTTTCGACGAGAATTATGATGCCCTCGTAAATATCGGTGACCTTGGTTTCCAGCTCATACAGCTCGTAAAGTCTGATAAGGGGATAGCACTGACCTCTTATCATTATCATTTCCTTGCCGCTTGTATCCTTGATAAGCTGATTTTCCTTCAGCTTGAAGCTTTCCTTGATGGAGCTGATGGGGATAGTGAATATGGATTCGCCGACGGAAACCTCCATACCGTCCACAATAGCCAGCGAAAGGGGAATTTTGATGATAAAGGTCGTTCCGAAGCCTTCCTTGGAGTCAACGGAAACGGTGCCGCCGATCTTCTCAATGCCCTTCTTAACAACGTCCATACCAACGCCTCTGCCGCTGTACTCGGTGACCTGCTCGTTGGTGGAGAAGCCTGGGAGCATTATCATATTGAAGATCTCTTTCTTGGAGTATTCTTCATCGGGCTTGGTGAGCAGACCGTTCTTTCTTGCCTTTGCCAGAACTTTTTCGGCGTTGATGCCGTAGCCGTCGTCGGAAACGGTGATGACAACCTCACCCGAAGAGCTGTAAGCTGCCAGAGTTATCTTGCCCTTGGGGTCCTTGCCTGCGTCGATACGCTCCTGAGCTGTTTCCTCGATGCCGTGATCCATGGAGTTTCTTACCATGTGCATAAGGGGATCGTTCAGGCTGTCGATAATGGACTTGTCAACCTCGGTGTCCTCACCCACAAATATAAGGTCAACGTCCTTGTTAAGCTTTATTTTCATATCCCTGACGATACGTGTCATCTTGTTGAATGCGCCCGAAAGGGGTATCATACGGATAGACATAACAATGTCCTGAAGCTCGTCGGTGAGCTTTCTGAGCTGTCTTGCAGCCTTCTGGAAATTATCCAGCTGGAGTCCCTTGAGATCGGGGTTTGATGTAACCATTGCTTCTGTGATAACGATCTCGCCCACCATATCCAGAAGCTGATCCAGCTTGTTCAGATTTACGCTGATAAGGCTCTGCTTGCCCTTTGAGCCTGTTGACGATGCCGGTGCGGGGGCTTTCTGTGCAGCGGGAGCGGCAGGTGCTGCGGGCTTGGGAGCTTCCGCCTTCTTTGCGGGTGCGGGCGCAGACTGAGCGGGTGCCGGGGCAGGTGCAGGTGCTGCGGGAGCGGGTGCAGGAGCGGCGGCAGGTGCAGGTGCGGGAGCGGCAGCGGGTGCGCCCTCCTTCACCAGTGTGCACATATCAACGCTGGGGCTTTCGGTTATCTTCGCCATAATTTCCTCGGTGGTATGGGAAGATTTGAAATGTATCATAAAGCCGTTGTTTACGATAATATCGGCAGTTGCGGAATTTTCCTCAATATCCGAGGGCTCATATGCAAGAAGCTCGCACATATCCCTGATATTGTTTACTACCATCAGCGCACGGAGATTTTCCATTTTGCAATCTGCCTCAAATGTAACCTTAACGGTAGTAAGCTCGGCAGAGGGAACGTCAACGCCGTCGTCGGAGCCGTATTCCAGCACCTCGTAGGACTTAACGTTCAGCGATTCCTCAATAAGCTTTAAGATGTTATCATCGGTAGTTGCGGACTTAAAGTGAATGATAAAGCCGTTTTCGATGATAGTTTTTGCCGTATCGGAATTGGTTTCGATGTCTGCGGGCTCGTATCTGAGAGTCAGACACTCATCCTGCAGCTTATTTACGATAATGAGCGCACGAAGATTTTCCATACGGCAGTCGTCGTCAAACATTACCTTTACTGTGGTAAGTGAAGCGACCTTCTGCATCTCAACGGGAGCAGCTTCGGCGGGAGCGGGTGCTGCCGCAGCGGGAGCAGGTGCGGGAGCTGCCGTCGGAGCTGGAGCAGCTGCGGGAACAGCGGCACTTCCGTCTTTAAGTGAAGCGGCATAGCCCCTGATGGTTTCCATAAGGGCGGTAAAATCGGTAGGCTCGTACTCGTCCTCCTGGATAAGGTCTATCTCAGCCTTTAACAGGTCGGATGCCTTGAAAACAAGGTCGTAAAGGGATTCGATCTGCGCAATTACGGGATGCTCCTCTCTGATAATGAAGAACATATCCTCCACAGCATGAGCCAGCTTGGACATATTGTCCAGACCCATCATAGCGGAAGAACCCTTGATAGTGTGCATGATACGGAAGATCTCGTTAATGTCTTCCTCTCCAAAGCTGCTGTTGCTTTCTGTCGCCATAAGGATCTGATCAAGGCGTTCAAGCAGTGATGTAGCTTCAAAGATATATGCGTCGATCATGCCTTCCATTCCCGGTTCAAACTTACCCATAATTATGTACCATTCCTTTCGTTTCCGGCGTTTGTGTGAAAATGTGCTGCGCCGCAGGAGTTTTTGTTAATACGGTATTGCAAAATCGGCTGTAATACTATATAATATAAGTAGGCGAGTGCAGGAGCCGTCTGC